>JBGTIS010000345.1:0-7083 GCA_041745535.1 Cyclobacteriaceae bacterium
AATATTATTTGCCACCAACAACACCATAATGAAATAAATTTTTTGTAAATTCAATTACTTTCCAACCAATTTGTTTTTTGCTGTGTCATTCATTGTAATCCGTCTCTTTACTAACGCACAAATGATGCTCTTATGAAAAACATCTCTTCTTCCCTTCGTAAAATGGGCATGCTGCTTTCCTTTACTTTTAGCCTGGTAGCGCTGCTTATCATGATTTTTTTGCTTTTTGGTGCCAGTGGCTGTACCGATAAAGTGGAAATTACCCGCAAGTACACCTACATGACACCGGTGTATACCACCACGGCAGAAGTCAGAAATGCCTTTGAATTTGCCGAACCGGAAGTAATTAATAACCCCGGTAAAATCTATTACCTGAATCATCACCTGTTTGTCAACGAACCGGGCGAAGGCATTCATGTGGTAGATAATACCGACCCGGCCCAACCGAAAAACGTAGGGTTCATCCATATTCCCGGCAATTATGATATGGCCGGAAAAGGTAATGTCCTGTACGCTGATAGTTATATTGATCTGCTGGCCATCGACATCAGCGACATCAACAATATAAAAATATTAAATAGGGTAGAAAATGTATTCCCTATTCAATACGATATTTATTATGTGGGCGAAACCGGTTTGGAACCCGCTATTATTACCAACTGGCAGGAAGAAGAATATGTAGAAGTATTTGACTCTGAAATAGGAGCGGAAATTTATCCTGGTTATTATTCTTACAGAGGGGGATTCGTAACCGATGCATCCTTTAACAATGCCGGAGGCGGATCAGTGGCACCACCGCCCACCGCCGGATCGGGTGGATCTATGGCACGTTTTGCCGTTTCAGGTACTCATTTGTATACCATCGATAGCTATCAGATGCGCGTGTTTGATATTACCAATATCCCAGACCCTCAGGCGGGTAACGTGATTGATATCGGATGGAACATTGAAACTATTTTCCCTTATAAAGAAAATCTGTTTATCGGCTCACAATCCGGTATGTTCATTTATGATAATTCTAACCCGAATAGCCCTGCTTTGCTTTCTACTTTTGAGCATGTGCAAAGCTGCGATCCGGTAGTAGTAAACGATACCATGGCGTATGTTACCCTGCGTTCGGGTAATGAGTGTCAGGGGTTTACCAACCAGTTGGACGTAATTGACATTAGAGATCTCGCGAATCCACAGTTGCGTACCAGCTTCGCGATGGAAAACCCGCATGGTTTGGGCATAGATGGCACCACCCTTTTCGTGTGCGAAGGCGAATTTGGACTGAAAATATTTGATGCCGCTAACACTATGGAAATAGACCAGCACCAACTGGCGCATTATAAAAGCATGCACGCCTATGACGTAATTCCGGTGGATGGCGTGCTGATGGTAATTGGTGAAGATGGCATTTACCAGTACGATTATAAAAACCCTGAAAACATTCAAATGCTTAGCGCATTGCCGGTTATTCGAAAATAAACCATAGTAACCTCGGACTACCTCAATTTATTTTTGTGAAAAAGATCAGCCTTATTCTCTTACAAATATCGCTTGTGATAGCTTTGAATGCCGGGTTGTCGCAAAGCAATAATCCGCCCTCATTATTAATTGGAAAATGGACGTGGCAGGAAACCCGGTATACGCTCAGAGGCATGCGGCAACCGGTTGTAATCAGTCCGGCTGTGATTGATACTACCATGGAAGTAGTATTCAACAGCAATCAGTTGATGCTCTACAAAAATGGTCATTTTTATGGCTCATTTTCCTATCATATTTCCGATTATGAAGATGGCAGTAAAATGTTAAACATAGCGTACATGGGTTTTAATGATGCGTTGAAAGTAGATCATGGCCCATTGCTTATTTCAGAAAACACGATGTCGATCGCCGGCGGATACGATGATGCTGGCGGTGAGCAATTCTTCACAAAAGTAGAATGAAAGCGTTTTATAACATGATAACACCCAACAACTAACCCATAGTGCTGATGATCATACATAAGATTTGTATCAGTATGTTTATTGTGTTAACAATTATGAGTGCAGCCTGTCAGCAGGATGAAGTGGGCCTGGCCGCGCTGAATGGCACCTGGATAGAAGTTGAAGACCAGTCAGATACCCTGATTTTTAACGATAACAAGTACTTTTTACTGAACAGAGGGAAAGAAGCGCGCAATGGCCATCTGCTACCAAAAACTGGCTCGGGGATATATGAGTTTCAGTTACAGGCCGACTCTATTGCCTTGTATAATACCCTTTCCAGCTGTTATTGCTTTAATCGTTATTATTTTAATTTGGAGGGTGGTACCATGCTGATAAGTGATTTTTACCAGAAGAATACTTCAGGAGGGAAAACACTAACTTTTAAAAAAACTGATTAGCTGATGACCTCACAAATAAAAGCAACTGTACCATGAACTACCAAAAATTACTGATCGTCTTATTTCTTTTCGGAATCTTTAGTTTTTCCGCGCATGCGCAGCAGATAAAAAATAAGGCTACCATCGTACTGAAAAACGGTACTGTGCTACAGGGGCAAATGATAATGTCGATGTTCGACGATTATGTGAGTATTAAGCTAAGTGAAACAGAGCACATGGATGTGTACTACGAGAAAATCGACAAAATTATTTTTGGTGTGTACGAACCGGAAGCTGAGAAGGAAATGATTAAAGAAACCGCGCCCTGGTACTTTACCAAACGGGGTTTTATGCATTGGGCTGAAATAGGTTTGGTTACCGGAAACAGTGCTATTTATGAGTCAGCAGCTTATTCGCTTAGCATGGTAAATGGCTTTCGTTTTAATCCTTATTTCGGTCTGGGGCTTGGTGTAGGCATCGATGGGTACGACCGCCTTAATGTGCTGCCGGTGTTTGCCAGTGCCCGTGGCACACTAAAAATGTCAAAATTATCACCTTTTTACTTTGTCAATCTGGGATATGGTGCGGCCTGGGGCCGACAGCAGGATTTTGGTTTTGAATACGATAAGGTAAAGGGCGGACTCATGTTTCAGCCGGGAGGTGGGTATCAGATTAACTTTAAAAACTCCTCCCTGTTTTTCAGCCTGAGTTACAAGCTACAGCATTACGACATGACTTACCATTACTTTAACGACTGGGCAGGCTCCAGTACTGAAATCCGGGAAAAACGTACCATGCACCGGGCCAGCTTTGGTGTCGGCCTTACTTTTTAAATTATTCGGTATAAATTTTAGCCACATCTTTGATAAAATCCGGCGTTTCAGGTTCGTTCCCGAAGAAGTGGCCTTTTTTTCCCTTTGCCAGCGCCCATCGGTGTATCCATGAAATGCCCGCATTTCCGGTAAAAGTATTGTCCGACTGGTAGGCTTTATCCTGTAAGGCCGTTTCCAGATCAATAAAAGTATAGCCCCTTGCTGCCATCATGGTTAGCAGCTCATCCAGATAATCGGCGTTAATGGCATTGGCATGCAGTAGTAACACCTGCTTAATTTCATAGCCAAACAGTTGTTCCGACTGGTCCTCAAAATAAGCGATTTTCTCTTCCATATAAGGAATATAAGCTGTCCCGATTTTCTTCATCAGGGTACTGTCATCAGCCAGAAAGGCATTTTCGTAAGCCCGGTTAAAAATCCATTCCGAATTGTCGAAGGTAACCGGCGCAGGCTGGTAGTTGTTTTCCTCAAGAAAGTTTTCCAGTTGCTCTTTTTTCTCGGTTGTGTTGCCCGTATGTAAAAATGGATGACGAAAATACCGAAGCGTTTTACCTTGCCCGGCCAGCAACTGCCGGGTGACGGGTTCACCCTTTTTTATATCTGCTGAAAATTCCGCAAAGGTCAGATTATTATAGTCCGGGTGGGAAAACGAATGGTTTCCCAGTTCCATACCCGCATCTATCCATTGCCGGAGCAACTGCGCTTTTTGTTCATCTAACTGCCCATCGGTATAAAGTTTTTGCTCGTTCACAAATCCGATAGCCGGAACTTTAAAGTTTTTCAATGTGGTTAAAATTTTTCGGGTTATTAACTGTTGTGATGCCATATCCCGTTGTAAACTTACTACAGGCAGGTCGTCGATCGTAATCACCACTTGTCGCCCTGTATCCTGGGCTGAGCTTTGGGCGAAAAGGTTGAGGTGAATAAAGAAAAGCGCTAGACAGCAAATGAACTTCATAACAAAATAAGGTGATTTAAATTTTTTACCAGCCTGCAATTTAACAAATCCTTTTCATAAATAGTTGATTTAATACTGATCTGTATGCTGCACGATTTTTTAAGCATTATACAGATCTGATGCTTAACAGAACAACACATGCCAGCAGCCAAAGAATCTTTTGATATTGAAGAAGCCATTATACGACTTCGGAAAGCGGTACAACCTTTGCCCAAAGCCGCTTTGTTCGATTTGTACGAACAGGGGTACACTTCTGCTTTCGAACAGCTCATCGCCTGCCTGATTTCGGTGCGCACGTACGATGAAGTTACTGTGCCGGTAGCCCAAAAGCTTTTCGCGCTGGGCCGTGCCCCGGCTGAAATAGCAGTGATACCCGTACCGGAAATAGATCAGGCCATCCGGGCTTGTACGTTTCATGAAACCAAAGCCTATCAGATTCAGGCTATTGCCCAACAGGTGTTGGAAAAATACCAGGGTGAACTGCCCTGCGATTTTGAGGTAATGACCAGTTTTAAAGGGATTGGCCCCAAATGCGCTAACCTGGCACTGGGCATCGCCTGCGAAAAACCACAGGGCATTGGCGTGGATATTCATGTGCACCGGGTTACCAATCGTTGGGGATATATACAACAAACCACACCTGAAAAAACAATGAAGCAACTACACCAGCAACTTCCTGAAAAATACTGGGTAGAAATCAATAAGCTATTGGTTCCTTTCGGAAAACACATTTGCACGGGTAATTTGCCACATTGCTCCACCTGTCCTCTGCTTTCCATGTGCCAGCAAGTTGGGGTGGATAAACATCGGTAGCTATTTCAGGAAAAACAGAATTCAGCAGACTTTACCTGTAATATTGAATAATTTTAAAGAAATTGGCTGTCAGAAATCGCTAATTATGCATCACCTTGTTTTATTCAAAACCCAAACCGGAAAAACTAATCTCTTATGAATTTAAAATGCCTGCTTGTATTCTCCCTGTTTCTTTTTAACTACACCGCTTTTTGTCAATCTGCTGAATCCAAACCCAATGTCATCGTTATTCTGGCCGACGACCTTGGCACGCTGGACCTGAACTGTTATGGTTCCAAAGACCTGGCAACACCCAACCTCGACCAACTGGCCCGTGAAGGGGTACGGTTTACGCGGTTTTACGCGGCTGCCCCGGTTTGTTCTCCTTCCCGGGCCGCACTGCTTACCGGTAAATCTAATCTGGCGGCTGGTTTACCTGGTAACGTGCCCATTCCGGAACAGGATGCGGCAGGTGAATTTGGGCTGCCCACCAAGCAGGTTACCATGGCCGAAATGCTGAAAGATCAGGGTTATTATACGGCTTTGATCGGAAAATGGCACCTGGGCCACCGGGAAGATAAACTTCCCAACGCGCAGGGATTTGATTATTTTTTTGGCCACCAGCGGGGTTGTATCGACAATTATTCTCATTTCTTTTTCTGGAGTGGTCCTAATAAACATGATTTGTTCAGAAATGCCGAAGAAGTGTATTACCCGGGCCAATACTTTTCAGACCTGATGGTGGATGAAGTGAATGGAATTCTGGAAGAAAAAAAAGACAATCCATTCTTTATTTACTGGGCCATTAATGTGCCGCATTATCCGTATCAGGCTACACCCAAATGGCTGGATCATTATAAAAACTCGCCCTCACCACGGAAAGAATACGCCGCCTTTGTGTCTACCATGGACGAACGGATCGGCATGGTGCTGGATAAGCTCAAAGATTTGGGATTGGACGAAAATACCATCGTCGTGTTCCAATCCGACCATGGACATTCCCGCGAGGAAAGAGCTTTCGGTGGAGGCGGAAATGCCGGTCCGTACCGGGGCTGTAAGTTCAGCCTGTTCGAAGGAGGAATCCGGGTGCCGGCCATTATTAAATATCCGAAAGCCATCCCTGCCAATACCGTACGAGATCAGATGGTTTCGGCCCTGGACTGGCTGCCTACCATCGCTGCCTTAACCCATGCCCAGGTTCCGGACACGCAGGTGGAAGGAAAAAGTTTATTGCCGGTGATTGAGTCCGGTTCGACATCTTCTTCTCATGAAGTTTTGAACTGGCAGTTTGGCAGCTTCGACGATCAGAAAAGCAGTTGGGCCGTCCGGCAGGGCGACTGGAAACTATTAGGCAATCCGAACGACCCCAGCACCGATGTAAAATTTACAGAAAAGGATCGGCTTTTTCTTGTGAATTTAGTAGCAGATCAGAGCGAAAGTAACAACCTGGCAGGCCAGCATCCTGAAAAAGTAAAAGCCCTGCAAGCCTTGCACAAGCAATGGTTGAAAAGTATTTCCGCATCAGAATAAGAGTTTCTTTAACAAAAAAGATTAAATATCCGGATGTAGCATGGGATTGCCCTTTACTTCCATTAATTTTGCGGCCGGAAATTTAAGAACAAGATGCTGACAGTAAACAATGTATCCCTGCAATATGGGAAAAGAGTACTTTTTGATGAAGTCAATATAAAATTTACCCAGGGTAACTGCTATGGCGTTATCGGGGCCAATGGGGCAGGAAAGTCTACTTTCCTGAAAATATTATCTGATGAAATTAGCCCGAATTCCGGTTCGGTAAGTATGGAACCCGGAAAGCGGATGGCCGTATTACGGCAGAACCACTTTGAATTCGACGAATTTACCGTGCTCGATACGGTAATGAAAGGTCATAACCGGTTGTGGAGCATTATGAAAGAAAAAGATCTTTTGTATGCGAAAGCCGATTTCTCTGAAGCGGATGGCATTCGATCGTCCGAGTTGGAAGCCGAATTTATAGAAATGGATGGCTGGAATGCCGAATCGGATGCGGCCGCGTTGCTGAGTGGTTTGGGCATTAAAGAGGAAAATCATTACCGACTATTAAAAGAATTAAGCGGTACGGAAAAAGTACGGGTACTGCTGGCCCAGGCCCTGTTTGGTAATCCGGATAT
>JBGTIS010000346.1:0-10772 GCA_041745535.1 Cyclobacteriaceae bacterium
GAATATTGTACAACACGCCTGTTTGCGATCCCTTTCCCGGCAAAGCGAAATCATCCTGTGGGAAGATTTACTGGAAGGTATCCGAAAAGAGTATGTGAAAGAAGGAAAAATCATTTAATCAGAAATTGATAAACTACTAAGTACAAACAAATAAGAAATGAGGAATGCGGTAGGACAACTTGTCAAGCTGTCCTACAAAAATTACCATTCCTCCCGTCAAATCTTTCTTGATTGTACTTAGCATTGCCTGAAGTGCTTATTTATTGCTGACATTCTTCGTACGCGCCTTTCTTCCTAACAAACGGGTGACAATAACCCTGCTTAATTGTACTAACAATCAAAAAGCAAAGTGTTCACCTAATCTTTACTGCTATGAATTATTTAGAAGGTTTGCTGCTGCACGAAATCATTCTGATGGTGCTGGGTATTTTACTATTTCTTGTGCTTTTAGTGGGTATGGCTGCCTATATTTTCAGAAAAGAACCCATTCGAAAGTTTCTGGCCTTTTTTCCCATTCCCATTGTTATGATCGCTTATCCCAGTGTTGAGAAAGTTAAGTTTCTGAACAACCTGATGGAACTGGATAAAAAAATTGAACAGGTAATCAATAATCCTGCTGACAGTGTGGCTGCCACGGAACTGAAAAACAGTCTGGATAAAATAGAAGCCTATCCGAATAAAACACCCGAAACGCTTACTACACTGAGCAAAGGGCATGTGATATTGGGAGAATTGCGAACCGCGGAACGATATGTGGATTCGGCCCTGGCGGCTGATCCCAGCCTTCCGAAAGCACGGGAAGTAAAAAATATCGTGCAGGCCGAACAGAATATTGAACAGATAAAAAAAGATTCAACCAATCAGGAAGCCCAGACTCAGTTGAAAAATAATCTGGAAATGTTGGAGCAGGTGGCTACGCCCAGCGCGTTTAGAACGTCAAAAATTACGGAAGGCTATTGGATATTGGGCGATACGGCCAAGGTGAAAACCTATGCCGATTCAACCTTACAATTACAGCCCGATAACATAAAAGCTAACCGCATAGTTAAGAAAATGCGAAACCGGCTCAACAATAACCGGTAGCTGATTATGATTTGGATGTGGATTGTAATAGCAACCTGACGTTTATTATGAATTCTGAATTTCAAAACCGAATTTTTACATTATAAAGACTTTAAAGCAATGGCAGAAAAAAACTATCTCTGGAGAGGCGGCGAAAAAATAGCCGTTGAAAAAGAACCTCAGTATTTTACCACCATCATCACAGAAAAGAATTCGCTGCGCAAGATTTCTGCCTTACCTGGGGTAGAAGAAATTAAACCGGTTATTACCGGAGTGTATAAAGTCCGCGCCAATCCCGAATCGATTGATGAAATTATGGCGGTAGTCCGTTCCGCACCCATCGACGAAGTAGCCCACCATGCCTACAATCCGGTGGGTGATGCCAGTACCCGGTATTACCTCACCAACCGGATTACGGTAAAATTTAAGGAAAATACCACGATTAAGCAGATTGAAAAAATTATGCGGGATCATGGCATTAAGTTATTGCGGGAATATGGCACCGACTCCAAAACCTACTTATTTGAAGTAACCGATACTGCTGGTGAAAATCCTTTGAAGGTAACCAATAAGCTGGCGAAGTTAAAAGAAGTGGTATACGCCGAACCTGACCTGATCAATCGGTTTCAGCCTTTTTATACACCGGCCGATACCCTGTTCGCTGAACAATGGCACCTGAAAAGCCGCAACGATGTGGAACTGGTAGCCGGAGCCGATGTAGCCGCGCCAGATGCCTGGGAACACGGACGGGGCAACCGGAATGTGGTAGTAGCGGTTATTGATGATGGCTTCGACATCTCCCACCCCGACCTTTCTGGGAACGGGAAAATTGTTTTTCCGAAAGATTATGTAGATGGCGATACCGAACCCTTTCCTACCAAAGCGCATGTGGATTACCACGGCACGCCCTGTGCAGGAGTAGCCATTGCCGAAGAGAACGGAACCGGCGTATTAGGTGCCGCTCCGGGTTGTGCTTTCCAGCCCATACGTTTCGACTTAAGTGCCGACGATAATCTGCTCTGGGACATTTTTGATTACGCCGCACAGCATGCGGATGTAATTTCCTGCAGTTGGGGACCGGTTCCGGTATATGCTCCCTTATCTTCTTTGCTAACCGAAAAGTTTCATGAAATAGCTGAGAGCGGTGGCCCTAGAGGAAAGGGCACCCTGATTATGTTTGCAGCGGGTAATTACAATGCCCCCATTAACGATCCTGATAATCAGGGTTTTACCTGGCGACATCCCACTGTGGGTAACAGGGTAACCACAGGCCCGATCCTGAATGGTAATTGTGCCCACCCCGATGTGGTTGCCGTGGCAGCCTCTACCAGCCAGAACCGGAAAGCAGCTTATAGCAACTGGGGAAAGGAAATATCGGTTTGCTCTCCCAGTAACAATTTCCATCCGTTGAATCCTGATGAACTAGTGCCCGGCCGGGGAATCTGGACTACCGACAATGAGGCACAGGGATATGGTTTTACCAATAACAGCCGGTACACAGGTGATTTTGGTGGTACTTCCAGTGCTACCCCACTGGTGGCAGGAGTAGCCGCGTTAGTGATTTCAGCCAATTCCGATCTTACCGCCAAAGAAGTGAAGCAGATTTTAGAAGAAACTGCCGATAAAATTACTGATAATCAACCCGATCCGGTTTTGGAAAACACCAAAGGCACGTACGACAATACCGGCCATTCCGAATGGTTTGGTTATGGAAAAGTAAATGCGGCCAAAGCTGTACAGAAAGCCCTGACGCTAAAAGGTGATCCGGATACTACCTTAACCATATTGAAACCCGTTGCTGAAACCAACAGCAAATTAACCGCTAGCGGTTCGGAAAAGGTATTTAAAATAGCCATAGGCAATAAGTTAAGTGTGCGGCTTACCGGACCGGCAGGAAAGGATTTTGATTTGTATTTAAAGAAAGATGATATTCCTACCATTTCCAGTTACGATAAACGGGGTTATACACAAAGCGCTAATGAACAGGTAATATTCGAAAATGCTACGCCAGGGATTTATTATGTAATGGTAAGATCCTATTCCGGTACGGGTGATTTTACGCTGAAAGCAGAATTAGAGTAAGCTTAGCCCTTTGAACAATTTATTCTAAAATTAATGTACTCGGAAAACCGGATACATTGGCTTTTCAGCAGCAATAAAATATATATAGCATATAAAAAAGCGAATTCCGCTTAATACTTACGTACTAAATGGATTGCTAATATAGCTATAAAGGCAGTTATACTTATTATTGTTTTTACAGATTAAAATTTAATTATCTGATGATGAAAACAATTGTTGTAATTGCCGTACTACTTGTTTTAGTAACTTCTTCTCTATATGCTCAGTTCTCGGACAATTTTACCGATGACAACTTTACAGAAAATCCCACATGGGTAGGAAATGATACCAAGTTTGAAATAGATATAACTAGCCGACTACATTTGAATGCCCCTGCCCTAACCGACCAGGCCTTTCTGAGCACCGCCAGCGAAGTAGCCTATCTGGCCGAATGGGAGTTTTATGTGAAAATAGAAGAAAATCCTTCTGGAAGTAATTATGCCAGTATTTTTCTGATTTCCGACCAGCAGGACCTCACCAGCCCGTTAAACGGATATTTTGTAAAAGTGGGGGATGCTACCGATGAGGTAAGCTTATACCGGCAGGATGGCGCTACGGTTACCAAAATAATTGATGGTATGGACGATCGTGTAAATGCCAAGCCGGTATTGCTTCGAGCAAAAGTAACCCTTGATGATGCTGGAAACTGGGAGCTTTTCACAGATAATACCGGAGGTTTTAGTTATATTTCGGAAGGCACAGTTGAAGACGCGACTTATAGAGAATCAGCTTATTTCGGTGTACAATGTATATACACGTCTACCCGGTCAGATAAATTTTTCTTCGATGATTTTTCTGTTACCGGAACTGCCTACGTGTATATCGATTCCATTCCTCCTGTGATAGAGAACCTCACAGTCCTGAGCGCCCAAAAAATTCAGCTACAGTTTTCAGAAATTACCGATACGGTTTCTGCCGCGAATCCTTTGAATTACCAGGTAGAAATGGTGCATCCCGTTTCCGTTCAATATCAGGATAGCAACCGGGTGGAGTTAAATTTTGAAAGTGAATTTGAGAATGGCGCTGGTCAAACCCTTCGCATCGCTCAGGTTCAGGACACTGCCGGCAACATGATGCAGGCTACTGAGCTGGAATTTGTTTATTTTGAACCTGTGGCTGCCTCGTTTAGAAACCTGGTAATCAATGAAATTTTTCCTGATCCCAATCCAAAGGTGGATAGCCTGCCGGACGATACCAGCGCAGAGTTTATTGAACTGCATAACAACAGCGAGCATCCTTTTGATTTGAATGGCTGGCAGATCAATGGGAGCTATCTCGAGAGTTACCTGCTTTTACCCCATCAGTATCTGATTCTTTGCCGGAACGAATACCAAACGGCATATGAAAAGTTTGGTGCTGCTGTGGGGGTAACCGATTGGCGTGCTTTATCAAATAGCGGCAGTACCGTAACGCTACACTCCCCGGAAGGCAATCTTATCGATAGCCTGGCATACACTACTGCTTCTGTTGAAGGTGGCTATACCATTGAACAGGTTAATCCTAATCCGCAGTGCCCCTACACCAATAATTATTTACTTTCAATTGACCTGAATGGAGGTACGCCAGGTAAACAAAATGCTGTTTTTAATGATGCGCCCGACACCACGCCTCCCCTGCTTACGCACCTGCAGGTTGATTCAAGCCAGCAACTTACCCTGGGTTTTAATGAGCCTATGGACATACCCTCTCTTATAATTCCGGAAAATTATTTTACAGCACCTCAGCTAACAATTTCAGCTATAAAAGAAGATTTAGAACAGGTGACTTTAACTTTCACCCAAAACTTTCAGCAGAAAACCCATTATACAATAGCCGTATCCACAGCAACCGATTGTTCGGGCAATGCTATTCAACCCGATACGTTAAGCTTTTTTTATGATACCCAACCGCCTGCTATTACCCATATTTTAGTGGTTGATACCAGTACAGTGACCCTCACCTTTGATGAGGATTTGGTTAAAAGTCAGGCAGAAAAAGAAGAAAATTACTTTGTTAATAATCTTTTGGGCCAACCCAAATCAGCCAAAATGATGGCAGATAGTACCCGGAGTGTAATGCTGGTATTTGAAAAAGCTTTTGCGGAAGACATGACACATTTGTTATCAGTGAGCAACCTGCGAGATAGTTTGGGTAACACTATCGCAGATACACTGCCTGCTACTGTTTCTTTCACCTATTCCAATCAGATTGATACCATCATGGCTGTGGATGCCAATCTGCTGGATGTATATTTTTCTGTTCCCGTTGAAAAAAGTCAGGCAGTTGTGGCAACCCATTATCAGATCAGTGCATCTTCTGAATTTCCACAAACCGCTTTTCCGGATCAGCAGAATCCGAAACTGGTTCATCTGGTTTTTGGCAATGCATTCACGCCAAACAAACTCCAGGATTTATCGGTACAAAACCTGCGCGATGTACAGGGAAACTTAATAAACACCCCCATAAACCGGTTTATATATGATACCCAAATACCGAAAATAACAGGCATAGAAGCCCTTTCTCCTCAAACTGTGCTTGTTCATTTTAGTGAGGCATTGCAGACTGAAAATATTGAAAAAACTGAAAATTATGAGATACCCACCCTGGGTTTTCCTGATGCTGCCCAACTGCAATCTGATGCCAGGTCTGTGCTATTAACTTTTCCGGTAAGTTTTGAAAATGACGTAGTGTATAACATTTCTGTAAATGGGCTGTCAGACTTTTCGGGAAATCTGATTACTACTGCTCAGACCAAATCCTTCGTATTTGATGTGCAACCGCCTGCCCTAAACCATCTTGTGGTTTATGCGAGCAACCATTTTATCCTCCGGTTTTCAGAACCGGTAGATGGGTTCAGCGCGACAAATGTGAACAACTTTGTAATCGACCATGAAATGGGCCTTCCCGATTCAGCGGTGGTTGACAAATCCGATCCGGCGCTGGTGCATCTTTGGTACGATCATTCCATTTCAGAGGTTACTGACTATACCATGGTTATTTCGAACCTATCTGATGCCAAAGGCAATATGATTGCTTCACCGCTTTCCGTAACCTTTCATAACAGATTGCCAACTTTTGTGGAAGCTGAGGTAAAAACTGCTCATCAGGTTGCCCTGCGGTTTTCCAAACCGGTAGATCAGCATACTGCCGAAAATCTATCTCAATACCTGTTGGAGCAACAAATACGTCCAGATTCAGCCCAAATCACCAAAGACGATCCGGCGGTAGTTCGCTTGACTTTTGGGGACGACTTTGTCAGAAATAAACCTTATATCCTGTTCATTGAAAATATGGAAGACAAGACTGGCCATTCCATGCTGGAACCTGTTTCAACTACTTTTATTTATGACCCAAAAACAGAACAGATCAGCCTGACTGGGGCCAATGTGCTACTGATTGAATTTTCAGTTCCTTTGGATGTACGTAGCGAACAGACAGAAAATTTCGATGTACCCGGTATGGGTCGGCCAATTGCCGCGATTCTGAATACAGCTCACGCACGGGAAATAAAGCTGGTGTTTCCAAAGGATTTTGAAGAAGGCCAATCCTATTATCTTAAAATTTCAGGTCTGATCGATGCCCTGGCGCGCACCCTTCCCGCTTCCAGTAATTTATTTGGCACCGGCATTTCGCCTGCTTTTAATGATTTACTCATCACCGAAATTATGGCTGATCCGGATCCACCGCGAAATTTACCCAATGCCGAATATCTTGAACTTCATAACCCTACCGGACACATTATCGCGCTGCATCATGTACAGCTTTCAGATGCCACAGGCACTACGCTTTTACCCGATGAAATTATATTGCCGGGTGAATATTTAATTATTTGTGCCAAAGCAGATCAAACTAAATTATCAGCATATGGAAGAACTATTGGTATTTCCGGATTTCCTTCCCTCAACAGCAGTGGCGATTTAATTACCCTGAGAAACGCACAACACGAATTAATTTTTTCGGTACCTTATCAGGATACCTGGTACCGCGAACAGGAAAAACAAAACGGAGGGTGGGCACTGGAATTGATAGATACCCACAGGCCATGCGGAGAAAAAGAGAACTGGGCAGCTTCGGAAGATCCTGCCGGCGGTACTCCAGGGCGAATAAATTCTATCCGGCAAAATAATCCTGACCTTGTGGGTCCGCGACTGGTACTAGCCCAGGCTATCCATGAGGACGAAATTCAGCTGACCTTTAGCGAAAAAATTCCGGCTTCAATTCTTACCAATGCTGCATACCAATTAGACCCATCTGCTACGGTAAAAGAAGTATCAAACCAGGATAATGATTTAAAAACTGTCATTCTATCATTGCAAAACAAGCTCCTTCCAGCAAAGCCTTATACCATTACAGTAACCGGTATTTCCGATTGCCACAGCAACCGGATGAGTTCCTTGTACCAATCTTTCACTTTTTATCTTCCGGAACCGGCCGACAGCCTGGACGTTTTGCTGAATGAAATCCTGTTCGCTCCCAGAAGTGGTGGGGTTAAATTCCTGGAGATCTATAATAATTCCGATAAACATATCAACCTGAAAAACTGGAAACTGGCCAATATTGCCGCTGATACCGTAGCCAATATCCAAAATATTACTGAAAAGAATTTTATGCTGGAACCAAGAGCCTTTCTGGTGTTAACGGAAAATCCTACAGCTTTGCAAGCCGATTATCCGCACACAAAGTCTGATCGGGTGTTATCTGTAACCACCCTCCCCAGTTATGCGGTTGCGGAAGGCAGTGTGGTACTGCTGGACAGTCTTGAACAGGTAATGCAGGTATTTGATTATTCCGAAGATTTCCATTTTTCGTTGTTAGACGAAAAAAAAGGCGTTTCATTAGAAAGAATCTCCTGGGAATTACCGGTGAACCAACCCGATAACTGGCAATCGGCAGCTAGCACGGCCGGATATGCCACGCCTGGGTTTATGAATTCACAATTCCGCCAGACCATTCCTTATAAAATAGCACTGGCTGTTGAACCCAAAGTTTTTATGCCTGATCAGTCTGGCTGGGCCGATTTCACGCAGATACAGTGCGAATTTGAACAACCGGGCAATGTAGGTACCATTATGATTTATGATGCTTCGGGCAGAAAGGTCAGAGATTTGGCCCGCAACGTAACCCTTTCAGCCGAAGACAGCTTTAAGTGGGATGGAACCGATAACCACGGAAATAGGGTGACCATGGGCTATTACTTAGTGTATATGCGAATTTTCAACCTGAGTGGAACAGTACAGGTTTTTAAAGAAAAAGTAGTGGTAGCCAGCCGATTTTAATATACATCGTAATTTACAAGCCAACTATTTTTTCTATAATAATATTTTATTTTACATTTAAAATAATGTCCTGACAGAAAACCTATAGGAGTATTGTTAGGTTCTTAATACCAGGAGCAAGATTATCGATTACATGTCTTTTAATAACAGCAGACAAATTCAACTTAAAAGTTTAATTCTGAAAGGTGAAGGCGAGCGGGTTGATTTTAAACAGAAAATTTCGGAACCTTATAAAATCGCGAAAACACTGGTGGCATTTGCCAATACCCATGGTGGTGTGTTGCTGGTTGGGGTGAGAGATGATAAAACCATTACCGGCGTTGATCCTGAAGAGGAAAAATTCGTACTCGACAATGCCGCTGCTTTTTATTGCGATCCGCCTGTGTTACTAATTTACAAGGAAATTGAATTTCCGGAAGAAAACAAAACCGTATTGATCGTACAAATTTCTGAGAGCACCCACAAACCCCACTTTGTACGGAATAAAAACAATACACTTCTGCCCTATATCCGTCAGAACGACCGGAGTATTCCCGCAGGAAAAACAATGACAGATTTGATGAAAAAAGGGAAACTTCCTGAAATATCCCCTGAAATTCCTAAAGAAAAGAAACGGACAGCCTCGTTTAATGAATTAAAACTAATTGATCATTTGCGGAAAAATGAGCGCGTTACCCTTAAACAATATATGCGATTGGTGAATATATCGCGCCGAAGGGCCAGCCGGATTCTTACTGAGCTTACGCTAAGTGGCATTCTCCGCGTACATGAACATGATAAGGAGGATTATTATACTTTGTAGGATTTTCGTTTTATGTTATTTTTTTAACCTGAAATTGGCTCTAAGGAAAAAATATTTTAACAAGGCAATTTGGGTTAACCACTTACTGGTTCTTTTGTAACTGCTGGATGGCCTCATTTGCGGTATGTACCGGTAACTGACAGGTTTTATTATAACACACATAAATGGTGGTTTTGTTATTTACTGCCGTTCTTCCCTGTAGCAAAGGCAGGTCACTTTCTGTTTTTGTTCCTACCATAATTTTATTAGGAAAGTAATGAGCCGAAAGCTGGCGGCTGAGTTCTTTTATTTCAGGGCCAGTTAATATTACTTCTGCGGTTGGCTTTACAAAATTGGTAAATAGTGCTGCCCAGTTACTCAGATAACCAGGTTCTCGCCGTACCAGATGTATAATATTAGTTACCATTTTTTGAGCCTTTTCAATATAATCGGAGTTATCCAGCAGCATACCCAGAAAATAAAGGTTTTTAGCCATCATAGAATTAGAGGCAGGCATTACGTTATCAAAAATCTCTTTTTTCCGGGCAATGAGGGCAGACTCGTCATCGGTATAAAAAAAATATCCTTCCTCCCGGTCATAAAAATGCTGCAGGCACGTCTGAGTCAATCGATCAGCCTTTTGCGACCATTGCTCATCGAATGATACCTGATAAAGACCCATAAAACCATCTATTACAAAAGCATAGTCTTCCAGAAACCCATTAACCTGACCTTTACCTTGTTTGTAAGTATGCGGCAAAGTATGCTGTTCGGTCATTAGCCGCTCACTCAGGAAGGAAGCATTCCGTACGGCGAGTTCCATAAATTTTTCATCGCCCAACGCGCTATAGGCATCTACCAGTCCCCGAAGCATAATACCATTCCAACTGCCAATAATTTTATCGTCCAGGCCCGGCCTGATGCGCTGCGATCGTACTGCCAGTAATTTCATTTTTGCCTCGTACACCTGTTCAGCAAATTCCGTTGCATCGAGCTGGTGCTGCCTCGCAAATTCCGCTGTCGAGCTGGTTTTGAAAAGAATATTGCGACCATCCTCCCAATTGCCTTCATGCGTCACATTAAAATACGCTTGCATCAGTGCAGATGCCTCGCCCAAGGTTTCAGAAAATTCCTGGTGCGTCCAGACGTAAAATTTACCTTCTTCCCCTTCGCTATCGGCATCAAGAGCGGCATAAAAACCACCTTCTTCGCTCATCAGTTCCCGTTCAGCAAACGCAATGGTTTCTCTTACTACCTGCTCATATAGCGGGGTTTTTGTTAGGGTGAACGCTTCGGCATACAGGCTTATCAGTTGCCCGTTATCGTACAGCATTTTTTCGAAGTGCGGAGCAAACCAACGGGCATCTACCGAATACCGGGCAAATCCACCACCAACCTGGTCATAAATACCACCAAATGCCATTTCATTCAGGGTAAGCTGAACCTGTCGCAGGGCTTCTTTATTTTTTGTAACCGCGTAATAGCGCGACAAAAACAACCAGTTAGCAGGCATGGGAAATTTGGGTGCCCGATCCATACCACCTTTTTCCCGA
>JBGTIS010000347.1:0-2552 GCA_041745535.1 Cyclobacteriaceae bacterium
CTGCCCCGGTTTGTCGACATACAGGCTTATATCAATTATAAACTGGGGAAGCAAAACAAGACTGAATTAGGTTTGCTGTTGTCCTATGCCAATAACCGATACCTGGTACGACCGGAAGACCGTACTACCACTTTTGGCACGCTGGACGAACCTTTTCGGTTGTTTATCGCTTACCTGGGACAGGAAACGCTGACCTACAACACCTTGCAAAGCGGACTGAAATTATCGCATCGTTTTACCAATAAAATTAAATCTGATTTTATTGTGTCAGGCGTTAGCACACGGGAACGGGAATATTTTGATCTGATTGCCGCGTACCGCCTCTGCGATATTGATATTTCAACGGGAGGCAGCCGCGATTTTAACCGTTGTGCAAGTGTATTGGGTGTAGGGGCCAATTACGAATATGCCCGAAATCGCCTGGATGCTACCATTATTAATGCGGAAAATCGGAATACAGTAATAATAAATACGCAGAATACCTTTGAATTTGGTTTGGGATATGCCCATGAAAAGATCAATGATTTTCTTCAGGAATATTCTTTTTCCGATTCTGCCGATTATGCGCGGATCAACGAAAGCATCAGCAATAATTTAGAGCTTAATTCAGACAGGCTGACGGCCTATGCGCAAAATACCACCGAATGGAACGAGTCTAATACACTCACTTATGGCGTGCGATTGAACTACTGGAGCCTGAACCAGCAATGGCTGGTCAGCCCCAGGGTACAATATGCGTTTAAACCCAACTGGGACCGGGATGTGGTATTCAGAATTGCCGGTGGCTTGTACCAGCAGCCGCCCTTTTACCGCGAATTTCGCAACCAGCAGGGCGAAATTAACAGAGAAATTAAAGCGCAATCTTCTGTACATGGCATTGCCGGGTTCGATTACAAGTTTAGCTGGTTTGGCCGTGAGTTTACTTTGCTTACGGAAGCTTATTATAAATATCTGTACAACGTAATTCCCTATGATGTGGAAAATGTGCGAATTCGGTACTTTGCCGAAAATATCGCCACGGCCTATGCCGCCGGCATCGATTTCCGGATCAATGGTGAATTTATTCCGGGTGCGGAATCGTGGTTTAGTCTGGGTTTTTTAAAAACTGAAGAAGATATTGAAGGCGATGAAAAAGGATACATCCGCCGCCCTTCTGACCAGCGGATTAATCTGGGCGTGTTTTTTCAGGATCATCTGCCCAACGACCCTACCATCAGGGTATATCTGAGTACGCTGTTTGGCACCGGATTACCTTTTGGTCCGCCCAATAACCCGGATTACAGAAATTTTCTGAACGGCCCCGCTTACAGCCGGGTGGATATTGGTTTTTCCAAACAGGTTTTCTTTAGTAAAAATGAGGAGAAAAAAGGGAATTTCCTGAATTCTTTGTGGTTAGGCGTGGAAGTTCTGAACTTATTGGGTACGGATAACACCATTTCCTATACCTGGGTTACCGACGTCAACAACCGGCAATATGCGGTTCCTAACCGTTTATCGGCAAGATTTTTGACTTTGAGAGTGATAGCCAGATATTAACTGTAATATCTTATATCGCACACTTTTAAAAGTTTTACACAATGAAGAAATCTACAATGCCGCTGGTTATTTTTATCCTTTTAACCAGTTTCTTTTCCCTTACCAGCTGTACAAAAACCGTTACCCGGGTCAATCCCGATCAGGATATTGACCTGAGTGGCCGTTGGAACGACGGCGATTCCCGACGCGTAGCAGAAGCCATGGCGGTCAGTTCACTGGAAAGTCGCTGGCTGGAAGAGTTCAACCAGAAAAACAATCGCCGCCCGGTGGTAATTGTGGGTTTGATTGAGAACAAAAGTCATGAGCATATCGCCGCGGAAACTTTTATCAAAGATATGGAAAAGGAATTCATTAAATCGGGTATGGTGCGGGTGGTGCAGAACAGTGTGTTTCGTGAAAAGCTGCGTGAAGAACGGGCTAACCAGCAGGAGTTGGCCTCGCTGGATACCCAAAAACGATGGGGCGCTGAACTGGGTGCTGATTATATGCTGTTTGGCACTATCAACTCTATTGTAGATGCTGAAGGCAAAAGGCAGGTTACTTTTTACCAGGTAGATCTTGAACTGGCCCACCTGGAAAGCAATGAAATTGCCTGGCTGGATGGAAAAAAAATCAAGAAGTATATTGTTAATTAAACTTTAAGATGATTAGCAATAGTTAACTTTTTTATTGTTTGTCATTCCTGACAAAGTCAACCCTTTTGCAATTTCCAATTCTGCCATTCTCTAATTTTATGAAGCAGTTGAAACGCTGTGTGTGGATCGTATTAGTCTGTTATACTACGGGCTGTGCTACCTATTACCAGACCAACGATAAGTTCAATGAATATTTTCAACAGGGCGAACTGGAAAAAGCAGACCAGCTGCTGGCGCACGATAAAAAGATGGAGGAAGGGAAAGCCAAACTCCTGTTCTATCTGAATCGCGGATTAATTGCCGCTATGCAGGGCAATTATGAAAGTAGCAACGAATTATTTGAGCAGGCCTATGTGCTGGGCGAAGATCTCCGTAATAATC
>JBGTIS010000348.1:0-4543 GCA_041745535.1 Cyclobacteriaceae bacterium
GGCCAAATTGCTTTCATAATAATCTAATAGCTCACCGGTATGGTTAATATCCTGAGGATTGTAGGGACTATTGGCGAAATCGAGTCCGTCGGTGGTGATGGCCATGGTAATCCACGAAGGCAAGTCGGCAATGTGGGTGGCGAGTTGCTTTATGGTCATGCTTTTTTCATGTGGTTTCCAGTTGTATTGATCATTGGGAACACGTTCCAGCATTTTGCGGGTTGTTTGTGCTTCCTGGTCCAGTTCTTTTAAAAATATTTGATTCATGCTTTTCATAGTGCTTATTTTTGTTGATAAAGCAAAGTAACTACCCGATAGTGACAGCCCTATGTCAGCAGGGTTTAAAAAAATTTACAAACAAACATTGCATACGTTACAAACGCCCGCCAACATGCGGACAAATTACCGTACATATGCCTGCATCACCCGTATCATCTTCGTATAATGGGATAAAAACATGAAAAAACTACGTAACATCTTCGTATTCAAGCATAAAAATGTAGCGTTACTACGTAGCTTTCTTATATTTTAATGTGAATGGGTAAAGAAGCAACGTGTAAACCAGGTAAAAACTTCCGCACGGACGAGGATGTGACATAACATTTACGTAAAATACTGCGCACGGACAAGAAATCGACGTGCAAACTACGTAAAAATTTCCGCACGGACGAGGATGTGGCAGCTGATCTACGTAAAACCATCCGCACGGACGTGGGTGTAAGGTATCATATCCGTAAAAGTTTGTGCTCAAACGTAGGTTTTGCCTACCTTACTGATGATTTCATATTGAAACCGCAGTGAGCGATCGTTTCAACGCATGCATCATCACAAGTACGTGTTGAAAATGTACGCGAACAGGGGTTATTGGCAAAGCGGCATCATTAAAAACTTTTTTATAGGAATTAAACTCCGTACGCGCTTTGCCGTTTGCCTTCATAACCGCATAAAACCAGTATTTTACTTTGTCGCGGTTAAAACGCTTCCCTATGTTTCTACCATTACCAGCGAAAAACCGATTTTTTTTATGAGCAAATTGCTTCGGATTCAGCAATTATCCTATTCCTATCCCAATAAGAATGCATTCAGCCTGCACGACATCAACTTCAGTTTAAAAAAAGGAGAAATTCTGGCCATTGCCGGTGAAAGTGGCTCCGGTAAATCTACTTTACTGCAACTGATCGCCGGTTTACTGGACCCTGCCGCCGGGTCGGTATACTTGCACAAAGAACCGGTAACCGGGCCCACGCATAACCTGGTTCCCGGGCATCCCGACATCAAAGTGATCTTTCAGCATTTTAAGTTATCGCCAAAAATTAATGTGTACCACAACATTGCCTATTTGCTGAATGCCTATACTTCCGAATACAAAACGGAAAGGGTACAGGAACTGATTCGTTTGTGTAAACTGGAAGGCAAGGAAGAAAAAATGCCCCATGAGCTTTCGGGGGGTGAGCAGCAGCGGCTGGCCATAGCGCGTGCATTGGCCGAAATGCCAAAACTAATCCTGATGGACGAGCCTTTCAGCAATATGGATAGTATATTGAAAGATCAGTTGAAAGAAGATATACTGGATATTCTGAAACAAACCGACACCACCGCCATTATTGTATCGCACGATATGGTAGATGCCCTGTCAGTAGCCGACACCATCGCGGTAATGCACCGGGGCAGCATTGTACAGTTGGGATCACCTTCCGATATTTACCATCGGCCGGTTAGCCCGTATGTGGCCAGGTTGTTTGGCCCCTGTAATTTCTTTACCCCGGCAGAAGTTAAACTGCTGGTACCCAGTTTGGCGGCTGACCACAGCACCATTGGCATACGGGCTGAACATGTTTATATTGGAAACGAAAAGGGTTTAGCAGGCAAGGTAGTACGCCAACATTTTATGGGAGCTTTCCGGGAAGTTACCATAGCCATCAAAAAACTGCACATTATTGCGCATGACTATGCTCCGGATCGGAAGGTGAGGCCTGGAAATGAGGTTTTTGTACAGGTAGACGAAAATAAAATTCTTTATTTTGATTGAGGTGTAGCCATTGCCAATGCATTTCGGGAGGCTATCACATGAAAAGGTTTTTACATTGAAAAGCGTCGCGAACAGATTTGGCATTTTCGTGGTTATTTATATTAACTTGCAATGTGTTTACACAAACAAACACATTGCTTAAAACCAAATCATTTTTATGAGATCTATTATTGTTAAAGGGGCTATTATTATAGGAATATTAATTGTTCTTGTATTTACCTTCTTTTATTTTGCCAACTACAGCACCGGAACCCGCGCCGGTATTGTAATGAAAGTGAGTAAAAAAGGCGTGTTATTCAAAACCTATGAAGGCATGCTGGATGTAGGCACCATTAACGATCCATGGAACTTTTCGGTTGACCCAAGCCGGGGCGCGATTATAGACGAGTTGAACGAAGTGCAGGCAAGTGGTGAAAGGGTTCAATTGCATTACCAGGAGAAATTCGCTAAATTTTTCTGGCGTGGCGATACCAAATACTTTGTTACAAAAGTAGACCGGATTAAAAAGCCAAACCAAAGGGAAACGGTACAACAATCCATCAAACCAGAAGCGGATTTGGCTCTGAACGATTTTTAATAGTACGCTTAATAAGTTATAGGTTATTCTATTAAAACAAATAGCCAAAAGTTAAATCAACAGATTGGTTGTAATAACGGTCAGGATTCGGATCCAGATTTCTTCCATAAGAAATGCTGCTCCAGTTACCCCTGAGTTCAACCTGAATTTTTCTTTTTCCCAGCAGGCGGCGCTGGTAACCTATTCCGGCCAAAGCACCCACTTCAAATTCGTTAGCGCCCCGGTCGTTTGTGTAGGAATAAGGTGTACCTGAAAGCTTGATATCGCCGGTTTCTTCAGCGTTAATCAGGAATCCGGTAAACATGCCCGCGCTAATGAAAAACGTCTTCCACCTGCCCAAACTGACCTGGCCCATCAGCGGAATGCTTACATAATTTTGCTTCCAGATGGCATTACCTGCTGCCGGCAGGCTTTCTTCACCATTCCAGTAGCTTTCCAAAGCAGTACGACTCCCTTTTTGCGAATAGTTAGCTTCAAGACGCAGGGCATACGCGTCGGTAAAATTCCTGACTACGCCCAAACCAATATTAAATCCGTGGCGAATGCCCGAACTGGCAGGATGATTGGCATAGAAATCGTCGGGCGTATTTCCATTCAAAAATGTACTTCCCGCAACATTTTCTCCAATCATGTTAGCGGCGGTATAACCACCTTTTATCGCGTAATTCCATCGTTTTGTCTGCGATTGCGCCTTCATATGGAACACGATACCCAATAAAAAGAGAACGATAAGCGTAAGCGTTTTTCGCATCAGCAGGTTGGTTTGAACGGCCTTTACCCCAACAGACCAGCTTTTCCTCTAAATGGTTGTAAATGGCAAGAGATAAAGCTGTGATATCAGCAAGGTGTACCCAGGTTTTTGTTAGAAGTTGTGTTAACGGGGGCGAATTTACTTTAAAATTTCAAAGTATACCAAATTATTAAAAAGCAACTTAGAAAAAATCGCTTTTCAAATACAGGTAATAGGCATCAGGCTGAAAGATGGTATACCAAAAACAGTGGCACCGTGATCAAAACTTATACTAACTGATGATCGGTAGCGTACCGGACCAGCGAAGCGGTTCCTTTTAATCCCAGTTTCCGCATAATTACTTTTCGATGGGTATTCACGGTATGCGGACTAATGTGCAGGCTATCGGAAATTTCAGTTGTTTTCTTGCCATTACAAATTTCCCGAATAATCTCTTTTTCACGGTTGCTGATGTCGTTTATTTTTGACTTATTGGTAGCCACCCGAAATGTAGTAGCGTGGCCTTCCCGCGACAGGGTCAAAACAATCTCTTTCTTTTTACACCAATGGCTGATATCAGTACAAATTCCGTATACTTTAGTAATGTTTTCGGCATCGTCGGTTTGTAGCACACAGTTTTGCTGTAACATCCGGATATACACCCTGTCGGCCCTTCTGATCCGGTAATCGATACTCATCGTTATGTTTTTTCTGGCTTCAGGCGCTTGCCGCAACAAATACCGCCAGGCTTTTCCATGCAATTCCAGTACAGCCAGCTTATCATCGGGGTGAATAATTTCGTCCAGCAATGCCAGTCCATACCGTTTATACATGAATGGGTCATATCCTAGCACCTCTTTTATTTCCAGGCCCACAAAACTGTACCGTGAGTGCAGGCAATCGAAAGCATAACTAAAATAATCGCCCATTGAAAACATCAATTTTGGAAAATTAAAGACATCTTCAGGCAAACTCTGGCTGCCATTTGTATTAATAAAATTCTGATTTTCCCAATACTGCTTAAGATGGACAAACGATCGCAAAGGCTGCGCAATTTCCATGAGCCATTAGTTTAATTTAGGAGGTATACAAAAAAATCGAAGCACAACCCTAGTGTACAACCCCTTAAGGGTGCTTAAAACAGGAAATTTTTTATTGATTTGCTTTATCGTCCAAGGTACATGACATCCACGATAATTAGTACCCC
>JBGTIS010000349.1:0-29499 GCA_041745535.1 Cyclobacteriaceae bacterium
ATTACCATCCTGGAAATGCTGTGCTATGCCTTGCTCGACCTGGGTTACCGTACCCAACTGCCAGTGGAAGATATCTTTACCCGGAATCCGGAAGATGCGGCCCGGGACAACAACTTTTTCACTCCGGCACAAATTCTGGCCTGTAATCCGCTCACCATTACCGATTTCCGTAAACTTTTGATTGATCTGGAGGAAGTAAGAAATGCCTGGCTGGAACCCGCTACCGATATTACCGATTTCTGCCGCCCTCCCCGGCAACGTCCCGATGATAATAATGAACTGAATTGCGAATCGTTCCTGAACGGCTTATACCATGTGTACCTCGACCTGGAAAAAAATATCGACAGCTTTGGCGAAATAAACAGCGACTTTGAAAATGAAGCGATGGCCCTTGATTACAAAGATAAGGTCATCAATAGAGTAAAAAAAGCCCTGATGGCGCACCGCAACCTCTGCGAAGATTTTGTCGATATCTTTATCTTATGCAAACTTCCGATGGGGGTTTGCGCCGACCTTGAACTGGAAGAAAACGCTGTGGCCGACCAGGTGTATTTAGCCGTAGTGGAAGCACTCCGGAACTTTTTTACACCTGCACCCCAATTTTATACCTTACCGCAGCTACTCGATAAAGGAAAACCTATCGATGCTATTTTTGCCGGTCGCCCATACAACCTCACCCAAAGTCATGGATTTGTTGACACAGAAGAATTCGAACAGCTAAAACTGAAAAAAGAAATCCATCTTTCCGATGTGTACAATGTGCTGTTCAGCGTACCGGGGGTACGTTCGGTACGCAACTTATCGTTGCGCTTGTGCGATAATGGTAACAGTATATCGAGTTGGAAATTCCCCATCAAAAAAAACCATATTCCCGAATTTTCTATTCGCTGTTCCGGCTTTCAGTTCACCCGCAATGGCATGCCGGTATCGGTTGATTTTAAAAAATATCAGGGGCTGTTCGACCTGAATTTCAGCCATACCGGAAAAATTCTTTATCAGTCGACTTCTCCCTATCTGGATGCTGAAATACCCAAAGGGGTGTATCGGAACGATCTGTCTCATTATTATTCGATCCAGAACGAGTTCCCCCGGGTGTACGGGATAGAAGAAGGAGGTTTGGCGGAAAACGCTCCTGATTTACGCAAAGCGCAGGCGTTGCAGTTAAAAGGCTATTTATTGTATTTTGACCAGTTGCTGGCCAATTATCTGGCTCAGCTTGGTAATATGCGTTCCCTATTCGCACTTTCTTCACCAAAAGATCAGGAGGCACAACACACTTATTTTATCAACCAGTTAAGCACCGTTCCCGAACTACAGAAACTATTGCGCTTTGAGGTTAGTGAAAATGCGGAAAGCAATAGTTTGGGTGCCGAAGGAAGTACACTGGTTTTTCCAATAGATAAAAATATTCTCCTTACGCTGAAGGATAATAACCAACTCAAAAATTTTGACCTGGAAGCCGCGGTACCTTTCGTATTTGAGTCGCTGGCAGAAATAAACATTGTGGTCAGCCAATTGAAAAATGACTTGTACAATGAAGTTTTTACTTGTGAGTTTGTTAGCAAAACCGACGACTGCTTATATTATTATATTTTTACTTCATCCGAAGAAATTGCCCTGATCAGCAAGAAATATTTCAACAGCATGGACCAGGCGGAGGAGAATGCAGCCTCTGTGAAGTACATTGGCGCGTTTGATGAGAATTATCGCTCTTTTACCAACAGCACCCACCAGTTTTCTTTCACCATTGAACTGAACCTGGCCTCTTTCGCCAAATACCTGCAACTGGTGGTTGAAAACCGAGAGTTATACGTACAACGTCGTCAGGATTTTCTGCATCATTTGCTGGCACGCTTTGCCGAAAAGTTTACCGATTATGCCTTGTTATCATTTGGAAATTTCAGCAATGAGCAAACTGAAGAAGCTAATATAAAAGCTACCGAACAGTTTTTAACCCATTACGATGAGATCAGTTCTAACCGGGGAAAAGCGTATGATTACCAGGTCAACCAGTGGAACAACTCTAATGTGTCGGGCTTTGAAAAGCGGGTTAAAGCTATTAGCGGCATGGAGAAATGGAAACGGCACAGCCTCTGCAATTTTGTAGTGGATCAGTATGAGAACCAATATGCCATAAACCTGACCATTGCCAATCAAGGTTTTTTCAACCTCCATAACACCTACGATTCACGGAGTGAAGCCCAGCAGGCAACGCAGACTTTTTTCTCTGCATTGGCTGACCAGTCAAAGTATATAATTCAACCCATTGACCATGAAAAGGTATATGCCATTACCCTACAACAGCAGGAACGAACCCTGGCGACTTATCAGAAAAAGTATGAAAGTAAAGAGGAAGCCGAAACGGTGGCACATCATTTACACCGGTTATTTTCCGGGAATCCTGCCGCAAAAGAAGATATTTTCATTAGCCAGTACATTTACTACCTGCAGCTAAAAGACTACCATGACCAGGTAGCACAAACCTCTGCCAAAAGTTATGACACAGAAGCATCGGCGCAATCGGCTGTCAATCAGCTTAAACAAGGCATTAACGATAAAAACCGATGGCAGGAAGAAACTGCTACCGCAACCGGCATCCTTTACCGTGATCCGCAATCCGCGGAAATTCCACAATTCATCGATCTGGATGCTTTTAAAATAGATATTGACAATACCCTGGTAGGCAAACCTGATAAATTCAGTTACGATATGCTGGACATCAGAAACCGGTTTAAGTTCCGCCCCGTCAGAGAGTTTGACAGCCAGAAAGAGGCCAAAGCCCATTGGCAGCAACTCCTTGCCTGGATGGCACACGCTGAGCACTACCAGATCCAGCCTACCGGCGAATCGGGTCCCTTTACCCTGCATATAGTGGTAAATCAGGAAGAGGAGGCCATTGGTTCGGAACGTTTTAACAGCCAGGAAGAGGCCCGACGGGCACAAAATGAAATCCTGTCTATCATCCGCCAACATCTGTATGCGTTAACCATTCAGAAAGTGCCCTACCGCTGGAAATTCCATTTTCATCTGGGGATCGAGCCAGCCCATACCTTTACCTTCGAAAGTGTTGATGATTATACCAGCACTGAAGAAGCGCTGGCCGCTGCTACCGGATTTGAAAAATCTATTCCTACTTTACAATTACGCAAATATCAGGACGAGTTCAGACTGGTGCCAATCAAAACCCCGGAAAAGACCTCCACCGTTAAGCTGATTCAAAATATGGGAAGCCAGGAAGAGGAAACCCTCAGAGCGGCCATCAATCAGGATCTTTCCCTGCAAAAAGAAGTAAACCGACTTCGGGAAAAATCAGGCCCCGATGATTTTGAGGCCAGCGTTGACCTGGATGCGTTGAGCAGGCAGGGTCTTTTTGTGTACCGCCTTATCGACAAAGATACCATTACGGCGCGGTACAGCGAAACTTTTACCGACTATGGCAGTGCTGATCGCAACCGGAAAGCCCTGGCCAAAGTGAATTGCCATGACTATTCGTACCTGGAAATCTGCCTGGGTGGCGACATTATTAGCAAACGAAAAGATGAAAACAGCAGAACTACCTGGTATCATTACCTGATTCGAAGCCGAAACCGGTTTACCGCGACCGGTGATGAACTAATTCTTTTCGAAAGCACAAAAGGCTATCCTACTGAGGAAGAAGCGAAAAAAGCTTTTACTGAAAATTATCTTCAGATTCTGGATTGGGCTTCCGATCTGGCCAATTATGGAACCATCATCAGCCTGGAAGAAAAACTGGCGCACCATACTGATGACTGCTTCAAAAGTGAAAGCATTGTTTTTATACCCACAGCAACCCAACAGGAACTGGGTGATGCTATCAACAAACTGGTTGTACTGGCGAAATCTTATCCCATACGACTGGTTGCCAATCAGTCAGACGCGTTTTATCAGCTTTTTCCCTGTGAAGAAAAACCGGAAAAGCAGAAAGAAAGAGCCTGTAAGCCAGCCGAACGAAAATTCGTATACTATTTCCGGTTATTCAGTACCGCGCCTGCTGATGATGCGGATACCCCACCCTACTGGCAAAGTACCGGTTATTATGATACGCCTGATGAAGCCCGAGTTGATTTCCGGTTTTTCCTGATGCTTTTGTGTTATCCCGGTAATTTTTTCATTCAATGCGATTATTGTAGTGAGGAAGCCAGTTCCTACCGGATTTACCTTCGGGAAGTACTGGTCGAAAGCACTACCCGGTTTGCCAGTGAGGCTGAAGCCTGGGGCACAGAGGGCGTACAAAAATTTATCCGCGTTTCCCAATCGCGGCATGCTTTTCATCGTTACCAGCGGAAAAATGATTGCTGTTACGCATTTTATGTTGCCTGCGCCAATAGTCTGGTGTATCATCCCTGCCATTACGATACACCGCAAAAAAGAGACAAAGCCATTGAAAAGCTTTATCGTGGCATAGCCGATCAGCAAAAAACCCAGGCTTTCCAATTGGTGGAAGACAAAAACAGAGAGGGATTTAGCCTGTTAAACGAACAGGGTGAACCTTTTGCTTATGCCAACCTCGAAAGTCAGGATAACCTATGCGATGACCTGGTTGGTTTTTTCGGAAAGGTAAGTCAAAATAAGCTTACCTATGTAACGGAAGAAAGTGGTTTAGTGTATGCCCGGGATGACGAAAGCGGCATCACGGTGTATGCTAACGATAATTCCGCAGGTGATTTATGGAAGAAAACGCTGGAAACATTCGCCTGCTATTTTCCGATTGTGAAGTGCCTCAACAATAAAACTGGTAAATATGAATATTGTGTTGAAATAAAATTACCAGGATTCAATACCTGTGGCGAAAATCCGGACGAAGACAAACCCTGTGGGTGCTTCGAAAAAGAAGTCAGGTCCGAACCGGTTTGCTACTTTGCCTGGAAAAGCCGTTGCTGCTTTGCTACCTGCGAAGAGGCTATGCGGGCATGGCGGACCATTCTACTTCTGTTGTTGCGGTATGAGCACTACCGGCCTTTGTTCGATTGCGACTGTTACGATTTCAGCATTGCCCTGCATTATAATAACCTGGAAGGCTTACCGGATTTCATCAACAGAGAAACTGGTTTTTCCCTCGGCGATAGTGAAATAGTAGCGGTAAACCCGCAATGTTACGGCAATCCGGACAGCGTATGCGCGGCCATAGAACGAGCCTGGAAACTCATTAATCGTGAAGGATTGCATGTGGCCGAACATATTTTGCTGCGCCCCCACTGCGAGGCAGACTGCCGCTGTGAGCAATACAACACCTACTGCGATAATGGAATTAATTGTCCTTTCACCTGGAGCGATCCTGATGATGATCCGTGTACCAATCAGCCAGATGTATGTTTCACGCCCGGGGCTGATCCATATTCGTTCATCGCAACGGTAGTATTGCCTGCCTGGCCGGTACGCTTTAGAAAAAAAGAAAACCGGCAGTTGCTGGAGAATATCCTGTACCGGGAAGCGCCCGCACACGTACTCCTGCGTATTCTCTGGCTGGCACCTCACGATTTCTGCTGCTTCGAAAGCAAATACAAAGCCTGGGGGCGCTGGCTGGCACAGAAGAAAAACTGTGAACAGGAATTTTCAACCTGTGATTTTCTGGAGTTTCTCTTCAACCGGTATTATGAATGCCTGAGCGATTGCGATACCTGTCAGCCTTGCGCGGATGAAACAACAGATACGGATTTCTGTGCGGAAAACCAACTTCAGGATCCTATGGCCGATCCTTACCAATACCTGAATCAGCTTAATGCGATTTACTGCTGGCGGGAACAATATTGTGATGAATACCAGTTTATCCCCTGCGAAGGCGAACCCGTGATTGATGCGGGTAATGATGTAGTCATTCTTTCACCACAAACGGATACCGCTACTCCCATTGAAAAGGAAAAGCGCGAAACTGATAATAAAAGAAAAAAGGAGAAATCAGCCAAAACAGAGGAAATTTCTACGCCAGCCTTAAAACCCAAACCCCAATTGGTCAACAGTCGCATGGCCCGGTACCGGACAGCGGTAGATCAGGTATCAGAAAAATCCAGCCAGCATCCTTTGGCCGGAAAAGCGCAGGTATATATGAAAGACCCGCAACCTTCAGCCGACCGTACCAAAAATATGCTGATAGAGATCGCGGAAAATAAAAAACCAGAAGAAGGGAAAGCTCTAACTAAAAAACAGGCATTTGAGCTGCTGCAAAGTATCTTGTGTTACTACCTGGATAAAGTATGTTTTGATGGCAAAGATATGGAAAAAATCGAAGCCTTAGGTCCGGCCATAGAAACGCTTCAGCAGGCTAAAATAGATGTAACAGCGCTGTATCAGTACTGGGACCCTGATGAAGTAAAACTCTATGAACCAGAAGTAGACCTGCCGTCCATCCGAAAGCTCATTACCGGAATAGAATAACACGATCATGCAGCACATTATCAGAAAGCAAACCATACAGCTCAGCCTGACTAACCAGCAGGAAGCCTTCCGTACCCAGCAACTGGTGAGCGGGCATTACTGGCATGATGTGTTACCGGTACTGGAAAAGCTTTTTAACGAAGTCAGCACTGAAAATGAAACCCTGTACCTTGATACGCTGGAAATTGATCTGGGTATTCTCACAGAAAAAGAAATAGCACGCCAAAACTTTAGTCCCGAAACACTTACCCTGATCGCTAAACAACTGCGGGAAAAGCTAATAAAATTTTCTGCCGGGCCAAAACAAAAAGGCAAATTACATGCTACATCTGTTGGCATAGGTCGGCAATGGTTGTTTTACATGGAAAAAGGATATTTGCCCTGGAATACGTTACAGATCAATGAGGTCTGGAAACAACAGGTACTAAAAGCCCTGTCAACAGATATTGGTAGCGTTGCAGCATTAAGAATTCTCATCAGCGCCAATGCCAATGCCGTTACCAGAATAGTAGCGCGACATACCCCCTCCTTTCTGATAAAACTCATCGAAATACTTACTGGCAGCAGGCAGCCAGACTTATCCCAATTACTGAATGAACTTGAAATATTGTACCATGCCCTGCTGAAAACCAACAGCGGAATGCAGGCCCTTCCGAAAAGTAAAATCAGAGAAATATTCTGGAGGAATATTCTGGAGATATCGGCAGCAAGCGAAAGAAATTTTAAAGTGCCGGTATGGGTTCATGGTATTTTGGAACAATATTTTGACGGGTTGAAGAAACAACCAATCCCGCATACCACAATTACCTCAAACCTGCCTGCCTTGGTGCCCATTATCCGGTTGTGGGAGCAAAAAACAAACGCGAACGGGCATCAGGCTTCTGCCGAAAGTATAAAAGAAATTACCGATAATCAGGAAGACCAGGATGTGATTCCTGATGAACAACCAAAACTGGAAGAAGAGGGTATTTTTGTACAGCATGCCGGGGTGGTATTGTTACATCCATTCCTCAGCACATTTTTCAGCCGGTCGCGGCTTACCAAAGCCGGGAAGTTTATAAACCTGAAAACGCAGCAAAAAGCTTTGTATCTGTTGCATTACCTCTGCACGGGCACATTCCAGGCAGAAGAACACGAACTGGTGATACCCAAAGTATTGTGCGGATATCCGTTACAAAAGCCTGTTCACAAACAGGCGCGCCTTACCAAGGCCGACAAAGAAGAATCTGAACATGTATTGGAGGAACTTATTCGGCAATGGGAAATGCTGAAAAACACCTCGTCTGCCGGCTTACGGGAAGGCTTTTTACAACGGCAAGGCAAACTGCAAAACAAAAACGACATGCTGTACATACAGGTAGAAGCCAAATCCATTGATATTTTACTGGACCACCTGCCCTGGAATTTGAGCATCATCAAATTACCCTGGATGAAGCATTTGATCAGAGTTGAATGGAGATAGCACGAAAGTGTAGTAAAAAATATATAAAATGAAAGCAGCTGAAGCGAAAAGGTCGACCACCAACAGGCGTTTTACACCATTCTTTGGAAACGATGGTGACCAGCACTTTTTTGAAAAAGCGGCTGCAAACTCTTTTTTTCAAAAATCAACCCATACGCTTCTACAACCTAAATTGGATATCGGTCAGCCCAATGATCCTTACGAAAAAGAAGCCGATGCCATGGCCGACCGGGTAGCGCAACGATTGGCCACACCTGATGGATTCACCAAACAAGACACAATTGTTCAATCAAAATCATTGGCAAATGCTATTACCCCGCTGGTGCAAACCAAGTGCGCGGCCTGTGAGGAGGAAGAAAAACTACAAAAAAAAGAAACACCCATACCCGTTACTCCTATTCTACGCAAACCGATTTTTGAAAGCAACGAAGAGGACGTGCCTCATCCGGTACAACGAAAATGCACCGCATGTGAGCAGGAAGAAAAATCGCGAATCTATGGGGAACAAAATGAAACTGCTATCAGGGAAACACCATCCGCTACCAAGGAACTGGAGCACAACCTAAAAGCTTCCCGGGGCAGAGGAACCTCCTTATCAGGTAATACCCGCGCTTCCATGGAAAATGCTTTTGGCACCGATTTCAGTAATGTGAAAATACATACTGACCATCAGGCCATACAAATGAGCAGAAACCTTGCTGCCCAGGCTTTTACACATGGCACTGACATTTATTTCAATGAGAGCAAATACAATGAACGCTCCAGCACCGGGCAACACTTGCTGGCTCATGAGCTCACGCACGTGGTGCAGCAAAAAGGGATGGTGCAAAAAAAAATACAAAGATCTGATTTCTGCAAACCCTATGCTACCACGGCTGATGCAGCCAGTGCCAAATGGTGGCTTAGAAACACTTATATGCGGGCTGAAGGAATAGAAACTTTTGGCACCGAGGTGTATAACCTGTATGACAGCTACCTGAGCAGAAAACCTGGCGATAGCCTTGCACCACGCATATTTGATAGCGATAGCAGTTACATCCACAATAGTTTTAAAGATGATGGCTACATCAAAGATGACATGGATGCGGTATTAGATTTAGTAGGACAAAGGCTACACCGTATCCCCGGAGGCCCATTACGGGATGGGGTCGAATCATTGATGTCTTTATCCAATTTTCTTTCTACTTCTGAAATGGAAAACAGGCCGATTAATTTTGGGAATCCTTTCTCTGTTTCTGGTCATATCGCGGGGGATATCGGCAGCAGTGATGCTGGCAATGATTACAGAAAAATAACCCGTGCCAATGTAGCGATCACGAAAGTGGTTCTTTTTGGCAATACGGGCTACCATTTGGTTGAATTAATACCGCATTATGAGGTTTTTGATACCATTGATTTCTGTCCTGGCGATCCTGGAGCCCCACTTGAAACGTTGGTTACCACGCCCATGAGCAGATTAGAAGCTTCCGGAGAAGCGTATGATATGCCGTTTAAAGTAATTTTTTCACCCGAATCCCGATCTAAAAGATATTGGTTCTGATGAGAAATAAAATATTTGTGGCCTAAAAAACCTGATGATATACCAGCTAGATCATTAAAAAGAAATTAAAAGTAAATGTAAAAATTCGTTAACAATGTGATAACCACTGAAGCCAAAACTACCGCCTCTCATCACCAGCCCCAAACTGGTCAGCCTTTTTTTCATAAGGAAAGGCGAGGTACGTTTTTTTCTGCCACAGATACCGATATTCAAACCAAACCTTTTTTTACTATCACCCACGCTGCTTCTAATAATGGATTTGGCAAAATTCAACCCGGGATAAAAGAAAATTCATTTACAAAGAAAATTCAAACCAAACCCTTCGTCGCTGCCAAAGGGTTAACCATCGGCCAGCCCAACGACCCGTACGAAAAAGAAGCCGATGCCATGGCCGATCAGGTAGTGCAACGGTTGAGTGAAGATTCTATTCAGAAAAAAAGAGATATGCCCATTTTTTCAATAACGCCTTTCTTGCAAAAGAAATGCGAGGCCTGTGAGGAAGAGGATAAACTACAAAAAAAGGAAGACAGGTTCACACAAAGAAAATCCGAAGTTGAGCCTGTCGCGGATAATACTTTCCAAACTTCTCTTAAAACTATTATCCCGCCTGTAACCAATCCTGTTTCCAGTATTGCACCGGTACAAACCAAATGTGCTGCCACTGAAAAAGAAAACTTATCGCGAAAAAATGAGGAAGAAGAGAATCAGCGGGAATCAGGCCTGGAATTACAGCGCAATACTGAACTAAATTTGCCCGATCCCCCTCAGGATGAAAATAATAATACGAATACCACGATTAATCTGAAATGTGAAGCCTGCGAACAGGAAGAAAAATTACAAAAATCGGAGTTGAAAGAAGAAGCGGAAATGCCTGCCGTAATGACAAAATCTGATGAGAACATGCCGACAGACTTCTCCGGATTAGAAAGTCAGCTTTCCAGTTCCAAAGGTTCAGGATCGCCTTTATCAGCCCCTACCCGCTCGGCTATGGAAACTGCTTTCGGCACTGATTTCAGCAAGGTGAATATCCATACCGACAATCAGGCGGTAGGCATGAACAAAAGCTTACAGGCACAGGCCTTTACGCATGGCGCTGACATTTATTTTAATGAAGGCAAATACAATCCGGCCAGTGCCTCCGGCCAGCACTTGCTGGCGCATGAACTGACCCATGTGGTACAACAAAACGAGGCGAATGATGCTAAAACAAAAAACAGCCCCAATCAGGTTTCAAAAAAAATATCTGATAACGGAAATAGTATCATTCAAAGGCTTTCATTGGAAGACCTGAAATATGCGAGTCCGCTTTATTGGAATTACCGCGTCACGAAGTGGGCAGGGGGCAAAGCCTGGCAGGGAATACAGGACGTGAATGAACAATTCGACTCCCTTACACAAAGTTTCTTAAATATGGGAAAAGATGAATACTACGATATACAGGGAGAAACCGCCTTTTCACCAGGCTTAACACTCCTGCTCTATATGTTGAATTACTTTGAAAGAAACCGTACCAACAAGGTTCCGGTCAAAATAAAATACGGTAGTTTGGGCAAAGGCACAATTATACTGGAAGCTGATAATAATTATGATTTCAGTACCAGTGGAACATATATTATTGGTATTGACCACCCAGCTTTGCAGGTTGACACCAAACAAAAAGCGCTTGCGCTGGAGGTCAATCTTTCAAAAAATATTATAACGGGAAAAATCGGTGTACCCAAGGGGCGAAACGGAGATGAAATAAGGGAAAACAAAGACATGCCATTCATCAGTTATGGTGGATTTAATTATGAAGCATTATATCCGGTTATTTTCGGTGAAGCTTACGATGGGAAAAATTTCAAAACTATTGTGTATGAAAATTACTTAATGGGGGGGTATATTAAATATCTGGTAGGCGGGTATTTAGATATTGAACACCAGCACAAAATATTAAGCATTCTCTCCATCGTAGATGACCAATATAGCTGGTTGGGAGAATTGGATACCCACATTACCGGTAGCGAAACCAATACACTTTCCGTGGAGCGAACACCCGGAGGGCTATTAAGCGCGGAATCTGATGAGATGAAATTGGATGGTCACTGGAAAGGGCAAGGTTTTACTTTAGATGGTGGATTGCATATTGTTTATTCAAATAAAACTATTGAAATATATGGCAGTGCCAAATATAAATCAAAACGGGCCGAAGGTGCTGTCAACATCGCTGTTTTACCGGAATCCAAAGCCCAAATGCTGTTCCGGCAGCATGTGCCAGCAAAAAATAAGGAAGAAGTAACAGGCAGTAAAAAGGGAGAAGAAACAAATTTCCCCAATGATCCGCTCGCGCTTACCGCCTGGGGCAATTTTCATTTCAAATTAATTGATAAGGCAAAAAAGCTCTCAGGAGATGCCGCTTTTGCCGTTAGCCCGGAAGGATATGTGGTAACCGCTGGTCAGGTGAAATTACAAAAAGATTTTATACTGATGGATGCCCAGGCCAAGGAATATACTTTGTTCGAAGACGAAATGTCCACCAAAATTTACATTGGGGGCGTGCCCGTGGAATTATCCTTACGTGGAGATATTAAAGCCGGTTACCGGATAGGGCCCATAGCCATGTATGAGTTAATAGCTACCGGCACCTACTCCAATCATCCTGATTATGCCAGTGAATTGTGCCTGGGGGCAAAATTTGAAATGCCCGCCAATTTATACATTCAGTTAAACCTGGTAGCGGCGGCTGGTATCAGTGTGGGATATAAATATCTGAGTATCACCTTTGTGGAGGTAGGCGGAAAACTAACTGGAAGAGCGGATTTGAACGCCTATGTAAACGCAAAACCTTCCATTGGCGTGCGAAAGGAAAAAGATGGGGAACCTGAATATTGCCTGTCAGGTAAATTATATGCCGGTGGCGAACTCGTGGTTAGTCTCGAAACGGGACTGGAAATTTCTGTTTTCAGAAAAATAAAAACTGACAGCGGTGGGGAAGATAAAAAGCAAATCGGGAAGAAAGACAGTTTTGCCAACTGGACACTTGGCAATTTCGGGTTTGAATTGCAGGCAGACTATACCCTGGGTAAAGATGAAAAACCTGAATTCACTTTTTCGGGGGGCAAATTTGACAAAGCCGGATTTTTAAGGGCTTTTAACAGAAAATCCAAAACCGATAAAGCTGCCAAAGCCAAATTAAAAGGTGGTTTTGAACAGGAAGGCGAACAAAAAGGAATCGCGGGTAGCGAATCTGTCAAAGACAAAGAAATAAGCGAAAGCGATCAGCCCCTTGGACCATTCGAACTTGTTGAAGATTTTAAAATGAATGGTACACCACACAAGTTGTACCTGGTGGTAAGTGGCACAGAAGGTAATCCTGACGTAAAACTGGAAATGGCTTCCACACGTGAAGATTTAATTGAAAAGATAAATGAGGAAATCGCGGCCCTTGAAAAAATCAATTCCTCGATTTGGCTCATCGTATCTGGTGAACTCACAGAAGAGCAACAAAAGAAAATTCAAATGCGCATAAATCGCCTTATACGCATTAGAGAAAAGGCTGAAAAAGTAAAGACCTCAGTAACCACGAAAGTCGCTGACCCGGCCACCCCAACAGACATCGCGGCCCCGGGATTTGAAGCTTTAGACGATGAAATCGGTGATTTTGGCGATCAGTTCGGCGTTAATGATTTGGGTGATACAACCGGAACTGTTCCTACTACAGATATACCCACCGACAAACCACCTGAAGGAGTGGACATTATATTGGTACTGCCTCCGCAAAAAGCTGTTCATTTCAGGTTGTATAAAAAAATGGTTGACCAGGGTTCTTTACAGCACAGTACGGAACGGGAAGAAAGAGATACAAACCAGCAAACCACCTGGGATAATAACATAGGCTCAAGCATGCCAAGAGGCACTTATTGCCAGGGCAGAGGACTGGGATTAACTGAAGCGGATATTTTCCGTCCATATTGGTCCAAACGGTATCTGGATGCAAGTAGAAAATCCAGGAAAAAGCCTCGTGAATCAACAGACATCCCTCGCATGCAGGTTGACCATGTTATCGAATGGCAGGTACGTCCTATCGCCGGAGCGGTTTGGCTTGATCTGCCCTGGAATTTTGAATTAATGGATGCTTCTTCCAATGGATCTTCCGGACCCAAAATGAAAGGCAACATCGATAAAGAACGGGAACGATTGGCTGAGAAAACCGGGGATAATAGCTGGTTAACCAAAGACATTACCTTCACAATAGTTACTGTAGAGGGAAGTGCCGCCGCCGAGCGCTGGAGCTCCGAGGAAATCGAAGATGGAGATCATCTTGATACTTACCGGATACTTACCGGCGAAGTGAATGATCCTGAAAAAGAGAAAACATGTTAAATGATGATAATATTTTCATGAACCTCAATAACGATTGTCATGGCTAAACAAGAAAGAACAAAAAAGGGAACCTTCGCTTTTCAATACGCGGCGAAGTTTATTTGTACGTCGAATATCCCGGGTACGTCGCAAACCACCGGGGCTTTCCTGCCCGGTACGTATCTCACAGCCGTCAATATTCATAATCCGCACGAGCATGAAATCAGAATGCGAAAGAAACTGGCCTCCCCCATTCAGATTTCCGACTATCTGGATGGCGCGCTAAAGCCAGACGGAGTGGAAAGAGTAGTATGCGATCAGATACAGGATTTTAATATCCATAGTATTCATGGGTTTGAAGGTTTCCTGGTGATTGAAAGCACCCACAGCCTGGATGTGGTAGCCGTGTATACGGCTGGTAAAACAGGAGGAAATGTGGTAAGTATAGACGTGGAAGCAATTAAGGAAAGGAAGTTATATGATGCCTGATCGCTCGCTTTACCCTGATTTAAAAGCGTACCACTTCAACCGTACAGGAACCAGGGGAAATTACAAACCACCAATAAAGCACTATTTGACTGATTTGATTAGGATAGGTTTATGCAAGAATACTAAATGAAAGCTGCTGAAGCAAAAACACCGACCACCGCCTATCGGCACAGTACTCCATTTTTTGGAAGAGAAAATGGACAGCATTTTTTTGGAAATATTGCTAAACCAAAGTCTTTTTTTCAAAAATCATCCACCGTACAGCCCAAACTCTCCATCGGTCAGCATAATGATCCTTATGAGCGCGAAGCCGATTCAGTGGCAGATCAGGTGGTGCAGCGATTGAGCACATCAGATACCTTACAAACCAAACCTGTAGCTACTGCCGGAACTATTATGCCGCTTGTACAAACTAAATGTACCGCCTGTGAAGAGGAAGAAAAACCGCAAAAGAAGAATAATGAGGAAGACAGGTTAAAAGACAAATTGCAAAAGAAACCCATTTTTGAAAGCAATGCCAAACAACCCGATGAGGATATACAAAGAAAATGTACCGCCTGTGAGAAGGAGGAAAAGTTGCAAAAAAAGAGTGATGATAATTCCGCTCAATCCGCCATAGAAAGCCGTCTGGCTTCCGCTAAAGGTTCAGGTAGCTCTTTGCCAAACCACACACGGCAGCAAATGGAATCTTCCTTCGGAGTAGATTTTAGTGGTGTGCGAATTCACAGCGATAGTGCAGCGGTGCAACTGAGTAAAGATTTACAGGCGCAGGCTTTTACGCATGGGAATGATATTTACTTTAATACAGGAAAGTATGACACGCATAGTGTGGGCGGAAAACATTTACTGGCACATGAGCTAACACATGTTATGCAGCAGGGGCTGCATACACATCAAAGAATTGACAGGGCTTGTTTACCATCTCCTCCTTGCCCGGCTCCAGGCAGTTCAACCCCTATCCCCGGGTCTGCAGAGGACTTTAGTGACCGGGAGGAGGCAGCCGAAGTGAGCCCTAGAGCAAGAAGAAAGAGGATGAGCTGTAGCAGGGCTACCTCAACCGGGCATGCGGGTCGTGCATTACAGCTGGAAAATTTCCTGCGATTATTTGATCCAGCTTTGCGGGCTAAAATTCACGGAATTTTCATTGATGCTGATATGTCAGGCGGCACTGGTGCATTCGTCACTGCCTGTAATGGTTCGGGCGGTTGGGAAGATTTGGCTATGCCAACTGGCTGTACTGTTCCACAATTCGCTGGTGCCACTAAACCCTGTGTTTTTGTTCATGGAAATTTAAATCAGGAGGCATTCCAGTTTAATAGAACAACCAATCCAACCATCGGTGGTTTACCAAGAGAAGATTGGAGAATACAAACTTTACAGACCCTAACCCATGAAGTGCAGCATACTATATTTGATACCGCCATTGCCGGGCGTGCGGTGCCTGCAGGGACTGTAGGATGTCCGCGTTCCAGGGTAGAAGCGGAGCTTACAGAATTGAACGCAATTTTTAGTGAATTTCCTTTAGTAATTCGGGCCGTACCAGCAGCACCTGGACCAGCAAGAACTAATGCGATGCAAAGACTGAATAACTGGTTTAGTGATGCGATTACCAATCCCGATGAAAGTCTGGCAGGCACACTGAAAGCCATGCGATGTACTTGTAATTGCGCTGAAGTGAATGCGCACATACGCGATATATTTAACTTCGTTTCCAGCAGTTGGTCAGTGCCGGAAAGAACTGCCTTTAACACTGAACTGCGCAGACCTGTTTGGAATGTTTCTCCTATAGATTTAAACTGGCCGCTGTAAATATTTTATGAAAACTGAAATGAATAATAAGAATTAGGTGAAAGCACACCATACCCATAAAGAACCATCGGGGCCGATCCGTAAAAAAAATTTTTTCTCCCGGGAAAGCAATTCTCTTTTTGCCCGAGACTATCATTTCTTTACCCAAAAGTCAAACCAAACACCAGCGCTCCAACCCAAACTCGCTAGCAGTCAGCCTATTGCGGGAAAACATATATTAGCCCATGAATTAACGCATACGGTTCAACAGAAAGAGACAGCCCCCGGTTTACAACAAAGCCCACAACCAAATCAGAAAGTTGAAGATTGTTTAACACAAAAAAATGGCGCGCTGCTGCCTGGAAAGGTAGGCGTGGTAGAACAGATTAATCGCGATGTTGGATTAGAGGAGATATTGGGGAAAGATAGAGCTGCCCTGGAAGCAGAGATAAGGCAGAATAAAGATGCCCGTCGCTTTGTTTGCGAAGCCGGCATTAGTGCGATGCTGGCCCTTTATTATAACAGGGATTATAAAAAAAGAATTTTTGTTGAAAAGGCTCGAAAAAGTTTATCAATACATCCGGAGTATTATTCTTTTACAGGTTCCGACAAAACAAAGCAAACCAAAGAGATGCTCGAAAAGAAGTACGGTATTTTTATCGAAAGCGGAAATAAACCCTGGAGCCCGAGAGATACTGTTTTACTTGCGGAAGCTTTGGGTAAGCTTACTGAAAAAGAAATCCCATTAATCAGTAACTATCATTTCATCCGCTGGACCAACCGATGCCATCAGCTGATGAAAATAAACCCTGACTACACCTGCGACCTGGAAGATTATGGCGTTTGTGGCCTGCATGAACCGGAAATAGTGGATCGTAAATATACCATCACCATGTACGATTGTATGGGCGGAGATCCGGATGATGAGGCCGAACCGGGATATCAGGTGCGGCCCGGCGCTGAAACTATTGTACATGAAATTGGGCATGCCATGGAATTTGGTAAAAAAAGACTTGCCATTGAAAAAGCTTTTGATGCCAAAAAAGAATATGAACGCATTAAAAAGCAATCAGCGGCTGCCACAACTGCCGCCGGGAAAGCGGCTATAGCGGAAAAATTAATAGCAGCTAAAAAAGCAAAAGATGAGGTTGAGAAAGCAATGGATGCCACGCTGGCAGGAGCACCTATTGAAAAATTTAAAAAACTGATAAAGAGAAAAAAACCGCTGACACCTTATTCCGGAAAAAACGACGCAGAGGCCTTCGCTGAAGCTTATATGCTATTCAAAGTGGCGCCTGAAAAGTTAAAAAAAGCGAATAAACCCCTGTTTAACTGGTTTAATCAGGGAGGGTATTTATAAAATGGCACTGGAAAAAGCAGCGCACTGATATTTACATTTTTTTAATTGTGATACTATGAAATCATCCATCGGAAAAGATAGTAAGGTTGCTACCGGATCGGCAAAACCCTTTTTTAATAAAGGTGGGAAGGATTCATTTTTTTCTAACGGCGAACAGCAAACACCTCCTTTTTTCAATGCCACTTCCATTCAGCCCAGTCTCCAGGTGGGTCTGCCCAACGATCCTTATGAAATGGAAGCCGACCAGATAGCCAATCAGGTAGTAGGTAATTTTGATAAGGTAAATAGTATTCAACGAAAGCTGTCGTTTTTAGGGCTGCAACAACTTATTATTCAGCCCTTAGCCCTTAGCCGTCGCATCAGCAGAAAATTACAGAAAACTTTTTCCAAATCACCGCTCACGGTTCAGACTAAATGCAGCCACTGCGAACAGGAAGAACAAATGCAGGAAAAATCAGGCGATTTACAGTTTGCCGGAGAGGGGTCGGAGGTTTCGGCTGACGTTGAAAAGCAGATACAAAGTATGCGGGGCGGCGGACAGACCCTGGACAGTGTCACGAAAAGTTTGATGGACAATAGTTTTGGGGCAGACTTCAGCAAGGTACGCGTACACAACAACAGCCAGGCAGTACAAATGAGCCAGCGTTTAAATGCCCATGCATTCACTGTGGGCAGTGACGTATTTTTTAACCAGGGACGGTACCAGCCGCAAAGCAAATTGGGAGCTGGCCTGCTGGCGCACGAACTGGCCCATACCATACAACAGGGAGCTGTATTACAAACAAAAACAGCCAATACAGTTTCTGATACCAGTGACCTTGTAACCGCTCAGGCTCCCAATAATATGGTATCGTTTGGTAGTATTGAAAGAGTAGCCGGTCACGAGAAAAAAGCCATGCTGAAAGAACGGTCGGGATTAAAATTACAACGATGCCCCTCCGGATCACCGGTTATGGTCAGGTACCGCAAATATGGGGGTACCGCCTTCGGTGTGGAATCAGGGGGAGGTTCCTGTCCGGCATATTGTGCCTGTAATGCCACCGATGAAACCGGAAATCCGATCACAGCAGGAGAAGCCAGGTATGTACCGCGACCCATTAATGGCAGGTGCCCGCCAGGCCTTCAGATAGTTTGGCATGGTTCGATTGTCAAATCAGTAACCCCTCTTGAGGCAGAACCATGCGGGCCCGGAGAAACAAGGAGTGGATGTAGCTAAGCCAGGGTTTTGTATGACAATTATTTATAACAGAAAGATACTGATCATATAATTAATAAAAATAAACCGACATGTTTGCGCCACCATTAAATATTCATTTGTTCAGGAAAAAAGTTAATTCCTTCCATTTTTTTGGCGTGATTGGCTTTGTGTTAAGCCTGACCCTTGGACTTGTCCTTTCCTATGTGTTGCGGTTGCAAACAGGCTTGGTGTTGCTGCTTGGTGCTATCGGAGCCGCTACTTTTTTCGGACTGGCTGTGCTGGCAAAAAAAATCACTGGCGGCGAAACCATTGTGTATTATCACCATGAGATTTCCATTATGGTACTTTGCTCCGTGGTACTCCTTTTATTGAAACAACCTGTGCTGCCTTACCTGGACATTACCATACTGGGTATTGGTACTTTCCTGGCTTTTGGTCGCCTTGGCTGTTATTCTGTGGGTTGTTGCCATGGCCGTCCTCATAAACACGGAGTAAAATACGGCAAAGAACATGTGGCAGCAGGATTCACCTGGTATTATCAGGACGTTAAGTTATTTCCCGTACAACTGGTAGAAGCCGCGTATGTCACCTTAACGGTAATTACAGGCATAATGCTGTTGATCTATCAGGCAAGTCCGGGCACCGTATTGCTTTTTTACACGGTTATTTATGGTTTGTTTCGATTTGTGCTGGAGTTTTTCAGAGGCGATCCTGAACGTCCGTTGTGGAAAGGTATTTCAGAGGCCCAGTGGACTACCCTTCTGTTAATTTTCCTCACCTTTTGCCTGAGCTATTTCGGGTGGCTCCCTTTATATTTCTGGCATGGAATGGTATTGATTGTATTGATCCTCATCACCTGCGCGCGGGTAATAATTGTTCACCAAAATATTTCATACCAATTGGTAAATCATCGGCATGTACGGGAGTTGGCCGAAGGATTAGTCGCGCTTGAGGATGTGTTGCGGCACGCTGAAATTAGGGAAGATCAGATCAATATTTATAATACGTCTGGAGGGTTTTCTTTATCCTGTGAACGATACGAAGAGAATGGCAAACTTGAATATTGTTATACGATTTCTTACAGAAGGAAACTGGCCATAGAAGCTTTGAGGAAATTTGCATCGACATTAAAAGTACTGAATAAACATGATGCTGATTTTACGATTCGAGAAAGACAAAACAGTATTTATCATATTATTTTTGTAGAACAATCCTTTGTTTAATTTCTGACAGGGTGCTCCATTGCTCTATGGGTATGATTACCATTATTAACAATTTTTAAAAGCGACATTGATGAAACAAATGGCTTCGGATAAAGAAAAAAATACCAGTTTCCGTTACTTAGCTTCCCTTCAGAAAGAAAGTAGACAAAGCTTTTTTAATGCCAGTTCCAGTAAACGCTTCTGTCAATCAGAAAAATCAGAATCTGGCCCATCACCGTTTTTTAATATCCCTCAGACTTCTGTACAACGCAAATGTGCTGCCTGCCATGAAGAAGAGAAATTACAGAAAAAGTCACGGCACAATTCTTCAGAGGCCGCAGAATTATCAGTAGCAAACCAATTAAACAATGCAAAAGGAAATGGAAATGCGCTGACTGCAAAGGTGCGCACCCCAATGGAGATTTTATTTAATTCAGATTTTAGTGATGTGAATATTCATACCGATAGCCTGGCTGTACAAATGAGCCAGGATTTACATGCGCGGGCTTTTACACTTAAAAACGATATTTATTTTAACAAAGGCAAATACCATCCTGAAACTGCCGAAGGCAAGCATTTGCTGGCCCATGAGCTGACACATGTGGTGCAGCAAAATCACACCACTACTCCGCGAATATCCCGTAAAGTTTCGGTGGAAAATCCGGATGGACTGATTCCCAATCCGAATGGAACAGGCCTGGTACAAACCAATCAGCTCTCAATACTGGATTATGTAAGTCAGCTTTGTCCGGATACCGATTTTATGGTGCGGGATGGCAACGTTGATTTCCTGGATACGGCTTTCTGTTTTCCCGGGGTAAAACAACCGGATGGTTCGTTCAAAAGCCCTTCTGCCTTAAGCGCCCACCCGATTTCCTGCGAATGCCTCTGCGAAATGATCATGGACCCGTTGAGAAATGTCATCATCCGCATTGATGATAATTTACAGGGCGTGGGCAGTACCAATAGCAAGGGAACCAACGCCCTGATTTCGGTTCCTTCTCCCAATGCGCCCTCACAACCTATCCGAGGGTCTTCGGGTAGTACGATTTCCAGTACCCCTCCTTTCATCATTCTGGGGCATGAACTGTGCGGTCATTTCTTCCTTACCTTAAGAGGTTCTGATGAAAGAGAAAATCTTCAGAATCCGAGAGGAGGTCATGATCCGGCGATCAATCGGGAAAATCTGATCAGGCAGGAACATGGCCTCGAAAAAAGAGGCACTTTCCGCGACCCTTGCTGCGGCATGAATTTATCCACAGCGGAGGACCTGAAAAAAACAAGTGGCAAATGTGGTGATACGTTCGAAAAACAAAAAACCATTAAGGGCACCGACCAGTACGAATGCAAGCATTGGCGCGAAGAATACAATAAACTGAATGGAACTAACTTTACAACCGACGACGCCATTCCAGATAAAGCCGATGAAAAACTACCGGCCAAATGGCGCCTGGAAATTTATTTTAACAAAGACATGCCCCAATCCTTTCACACATTCGCGCAAAGCTTAACGGAGGACGGAAAGAATAACTTTTTGGTCGTCGACATTCTGCTGCACAAGCACCCTGAATTAAAAGCCCAACTGGCCGGCAATGCTTCTTCCGATAAACCCAAGAATGATCCGACTTACAACCAACGGCTGTCGAAACGCAGAGCTGAATTCTTGAGAAAGGCTTTGGTAGAAAAAGGTACCGATGAAAATCGTTTCCAAACTTTCGACAGCGATTGTGAAAAACTGCAGGAAGGTATGCATAATTGCAGCGATCAGGTGAGCGAAGTAAAAAGCAATCAGCTGGACAGGAATGTGGAAGTCAAACTATTTGAATAAACCCGTTACTAAGAAACCTTGTAAAATTTGAAATACATTAAAAAACCAGGTCATGTTCAGAGCACCTTACTTTAACCGACAAAGCAGTACCCATGGTCAGCAGGAACATGCGCCTTTGGAAGCTTTTTTTACAAAAGTTACTACGAAAGGGGTACAAAAAAAGTCTGAATCTCACTTTTTTCAGGCTAAACGCGCGGCCTGTGAACAGGAAGAAAAGGGAAAAGCGCAAACTAAAACTGAAGGATTCCCAGCTACCATACAACAAAATAACAACACCCCCACTTTACAACGGACCGAAGACGATAAACATGACCTGACTGCCACAACGCTATCGGGCGATCCAATTCTGGAACAATGCTTTGATAACGAAAAAATAGTAAGCACAATTTCGAACGCGAAAGGGGAACATGTTAAAAAACTCCAGGAAGCATTGCTACAACTTGGTATTCCCTTGCCCAAATTTGGAGCCGATGGGAAATATGGCACCGAAACCGCTAACGCTGTGAAAACTTTTCAGCAAAAAGCGAATATGTCGCCCAATGAATGGGATGGTATTGTGGGAAGAAAAACCATCGGCCTGCTCGACAGAAGCTTGCGCGATAATAGTATAGAACCTGATACCGATAAAGCCAAAGATGATTTTGTGGTTACTGATCCTGACCGGAATAAAAAAGATGAAGCTTGCAAGGGTAAACCTACCGAAGAAACATGCCCCACCCCAAATGCAGCCGTAGATACCGGTGCCAACCAGGCCATCGCCATGATTGATAAAGTGCTGAAGGAACAGCTTCCGCCTGTAAAAGATAAAAAAGCCGATTACCCGCTTATTTTCAGTAAAATATTCCGTAACAACGATACCCGGGATCTGAGCTTTACGGTAGATGAGGTAAGAAAAAATTATATAGAAATAAAAACCTTTATCGGCCGGCTGAAAAAGGAAAAAGACCTGACGCGCTGTGCCACCGAATGCGATGGGGGTTGCCGCAGTGGTTCACCGGCTTACCATACTGAACTAAAATCAGGGAAGCACATCATCACTTTTTGCCCTGATTTTGAAAAACATCCGGAACGGATACTGATTGTGATCCATGAATGCCACCACGCGGCCATTCCGGGTTCTTCCGATAAGGCCTATGCAAGTACGCGCTTATTCGATCGGTTAGATCATGCCAAAGCTTTATTAAATGCCGCTTCATTTCATGTATATGCGGCCTGGGTAGATCAGCCAAACAGCCAACCCATTGGCCCTGACATTAAGGATACTAATCTGATCAATGATGCTACAAAGAAAGAAAGGGTCAACCAATCGCTGGCCTTTATGGACCAATGGTTCAGGCTGATTCCATTCGACACATCACAAACGGTACAGGGTACCCGGGAAGCCCGTGAAAAAAGGAAGTATACCCAGCATAACGCGGAGGTTTTCATGGAACAGGTATTTTCCAAATGGTTTGGCCTTACCCAACCTCCTGCCATTCCTACCGAAACAGATGTAAAGAAATTACAAGCTATTGATGAACGTACCGATACCATGAGCAAAACCTTTAAGAATCCTTTTATCATACTAGAAACAGCCAACCGGAGTTTCTGGGAACGAGGCCCCGGACCGGGCATCGCCCTGAACGATGCCGTATTGCGACTCGACCTCAATCATATGATTATCGCGCTATTGCAGGAGCTGGTTCATGCCACGCCCAACCTTAGCGCAGAAAGTGAGCCCCTGTATGTAGGAACATTAAACGATATGAGGAACCTAAGAAACCTGGATCCTTAAGCCTAAAATAAACATGTAATAAGAAAATCAATAAAACGATGAGCCCTGATACCACCCAACCTTTAATTATACAATGGAACCAACTGGTGTTGGACGCGATCCGTTGTACTAAAACTTCTCCGCCCCTGGCAGCACGTGCCCTGGCCATGGCGCATACCGCCATGTATGATGCCTGGTCTGTATATAACGATTGTGCCATCAGTACGTCGACAGCCCGGTATATTAAAATTCTGGACAGTAAAAACCGCACGACTGAAAACAAGCGAAAAGCCTACAGTTATGCCGCCTACCGGGTATTAACCGATCTTTTCTGGCTGGTATTGCCGCCTGAAAATAAAGGCATGTTCCGGGATTTTATGTGTGAACTCGGCTACGATCCTAACGATACTACCCTGGATATTGCCCAACCACAAGGCATTGGTAACCTGATGGCCAAACTGGTACTGGAATGCCGGTATGGGGATGGCGCCAATCAGTTGGGCACACTGCACGCGCCACCCTGGTCCGATTACACAGGATACCAGCCGGTGAACGCTCCGGATAAACTCAAAGACCTGAATCACTGGCAACCCCAGCAAACCGAGGTGAGTCCGGGTGAATGGAAAACACAAAGTTTTCTGGTACCGCACTGGGGCCTGGTTAAGCCCTTTGCGCTGCCCTACAATTGGAAATTCAGGCCGGAAGCGCCCTACAAAAAAAAGCAGCCGGAATTTAAAGAACAGGCGCAGCAGGTACTGGATTTCAGCGCCGGGCTTACCGACGAACATAAAGTAATTGCCGAATACTGGGCCGATGGTCCGGGTACCTATACCCCACCCGGCCACTGGTGTGAGATCGCCCATTTTATTGCCGGTAAATATCGGTATGGCAACGCGCAATGCATCAAATTATTTTTTGCCTTATGCAATGCTTTGCTGGATGCCGCTGTGGCCTGCTGGGAATGCAAGCACCATTACGATTATGTGCGCCCTATCACAGCCATTCATGAACTGTTCAAAGGACAGCAGGTGGAAGCCTGGGGCGGGCCGAACCAGGGGAAAAAAATGATAGATGGCGAAAACTGGCGACCCTATATCCCTACCCCACCTTTTCCCGAATATGTTTCAGGGCACAGCACGTTCAGCAGTGCAGGCGCCATTATTCTGAGCTGCTTTACAGGAAGTGATGAATTTGACGGCTGTTCCACTATGGAAAAAGGAAGTTCTCTGGTAGAACCGGGTACCACACCCAGAAAAGACATCACCCTGAACTGGGCTACCTTTACGGATGCGGCCCGGCAGGCAGGCATGTCAAGGTTGTACGGCGGCATTCATTTCAGCAAGGCCAATGAAAACGGACAGGAACTGGGCAAACAAGTGGGACAATGTGTCTGGGAAAAAGCTTTATTTTATTTCAACAATTAATATTTTTACGATGCCAATTATATCTATCGCTATCCAAAAAGGAGGTTCGGGAAAAACCACCACCGCCATTAACCTGGCAGCCGCTTTACAACAAAAAGGCAAAAAGGTATTGCTGGTCGATGCCGATCCACAGGCTAATCTTACGCAGTCGCTGGGCATAATAGATGAACCGGAGGAAAACCTGTATACCGACCTGAAACAGGTAACCGCCGGCGAAAACAGCACCTTGGAAAAAGTGATTGTACACACAAATTCGGGTTTACCGCTGGTGCCGGCTTCTATTGAACTGGCCAGTGCCGAACTGGAACTGGTAAGTGTATACGGCAGAGAAAAAGTGCTTTCGTGGATGCTGGAACCCCTGGCCAGTCAGTACGACTATATTTTTATTGATTGTCCTCCTGCCATCGGGATGCTTACGGTAAACGCGCTGGTAGCCAGCCAGTATGTGCTGTTACCCTTACAGGCTGAGTTTCTGCCTCTAAAAGGCCTGCAAAGTTTTATGCGCTCTTTCAATATGATTAAAAAGCAGCTCAACCCAAACCTGAAAATACTGGGATATATTCTTACCAAATACGATCCCCGTAAAAATATGACCCTGCGGGTGCTGGATCAGATGACCCAAACGTTTGGTGAGCAGGTATTTGAGACGAAAATCCGCGCCAACATTGCCCTGGCGCAGGCGCAGGAAAAAGGAGTGGATATTTTTGTGTACGACAAAAGGTGCAATGGTGCCCAGGACTATACCCGGCTGGCCGCGGAGTTTTTGAAAAGAATGAAACAGACATGATATGAAGAACGAGAATTTCAACTTTATTGTCAACTCACTGGATGACAAGGCGCTGTATCAGGAAATTTGCAAGAAAATAAAAGATACCGACGCCATCAGCTTTAAACTGCTAGGATTGGTACCACTTGTTTCAGGATTGGGTGTATTGGTAATTTGGTCTCTGGTTGAAAAAATGTCGCCCTGGATACTTTTGCTAACCGGACTTTTTGGGGCGCTGATTACTTTCTTTATTTTTCACTGGGAACTAAAAAATTTACAAATCAGTGATACTTTTCGCAGGTACGCTGAAATTCTGGAAGCAAAGAAAGTACAACTGGAAAATGAGAATATACCCTCTGATTCGGCTATGGCAGGCCCTTTTACGTTATTAAGAAGTAAAGATAAACCCCAGTTGCTATCGTTGAAAAACTTAAAAGGATGGGACAAAAAAAAAGCTGAAATAGCCATTTATGGAACCACCATCGTATTCTGGTTACTTTTGTCACTATTGGTTTTACTCAATTCAAATGGGCTTATGTAAATAAATATATACTACCAATTTCTTTTTTAAAAATTTAACCTGTATGTCAAGATGAGACGTTCCTACCGCCGCCCCCGCAATATTCAGGTTCAGGAGAAAAAAGCGCAACCATTTTTTTCCGGAACAGGAGGCATTCAGAAAAAAGATACACCCACTACCTTTTTTCAAAAGAAAAGCCTTACTGTGGGCGCACCCAATGACCAATACGAACAGGAAGCTGATAAAATGGCTGATTCAGTGGTGAACCAATCGGCAAACGCTACCGATATTCATAGAAAGGAAATCAGCACCATTCAGCGCGAAAGTCTGGCCACGCCGCTAGAAGACGAAAAACTGAGTACAGCCGAACAACGGATGGAAAAAGATAAAATGATACAGGAAAAACCTGAGCTGCAAACGATGGGAGAGAAAGAAGAAGAAATGCCCGTACAAGCCAAAGGTGAAACCGGCAGTAATACGGCCAGCCCTGCTATCACCCATAAAATTCAGGATAAGGCCGGTAAAGGAAGTGCGCTCTCTCAAAAAACCAGGGCAGAAATGGAATCAGCCTTTGGCACCGATTTCAGTGGCGTGAATATCCACACCGATGAGGAAGCAGTGGCCATGAACAAAAACCTGCATGCACAGGCTTTTACCCATGGTAAAGATATTTATTTTAATTCAGGAAAGTATAATCCGGAAAATGCTGCCGGCAAACGGTTACTGGCCCATGAACTCACCCATGTGGTGCAACAAGGCACTTTAAAATCTGCCAGGCATGTCAACCGAAATATTCAGAAACAGGACCTGGAAACCGGCATGACGGTAAGTCAGCCAAGAGCAGATGGACCTTATAACTGGACCTCAAGTTATAGCCTAGAAATTACGGCCGATTCTGTAAGCATTATCGTGAATGCGCGTCTGATACCTGATGCCGGAGTTACGCCCCAACAGGTACGTCAGGTAAGCAGAGAAACGGAACGGGAGTTTTTGCGCTACTACGACCAGCGGTTTAATTTCGTGGATGAACACGGACACAGGCGCATTTTAAATGTTCGACTGAACTATGTAGAAGGTGGAGAGAATGTAGCGATAAATCTGCACGCTGGAGCAGGCAGAGATAACCGAAGAAATTGGTTTGTTGATTCCTTGCCTATTGACAGAGCACATGAATTGGGGCATCAGATTGGTTTGCTGGACGAATATGTAGATCCGACCGTACCCAACAGGGCAACCGGTGCTTCGCCGGGTGTGCATACTGACAATTCTCTGATGGGTAATTATTATACCGAAGGAAAATCAGGTGCCGATGTACGGCAAAGGCATGGCGAAGCCCTTGCTGGTGATATTTCAGCGGCAACCGGCCGAACCTTTACTGCTGAATGGAGTGATACGTATGTGGTTCGCGAAGGCGATAATTTATCGTGGATTGCCCGCAGAATATATGGCGATCCGGCCAAATGGCGTGACATCTTCCGGCTTAACAGAAGTATTATTCGTGATCCGAATTTGATTTATCCGGGACAGCGGTTGCAACTGCCTCCGAGGTAAACCCATAGCTGAATTTATTAAAAAAATGTTGCTGTTATTTTGTATTTGTTTTAAAACTATCATGTATATGCCTGACCATGAAAATACCATCTGGAATATCAGATATGAAGTTGGAAATGAGCATTTTCGGGGTAAAACCATAGTTGAATTACGAGATGATTATTCAATTTGTGTTACCTCGGTTCGAAACGGTGAAACTACCACATTTGAATCGATACTACCCGATAACGAAGCCGAAGCTGTATATCAGATTTTTGTTGATAACTTTTATGAAAATAAGGGTAAAACGCCTCCTTTACGGGAACCTGATGAAGATCTGATTTCTATAATCTACCAGAAAGGTCATGAAAAACATACACTTATAACTCCCTACCATACCCAATGGGAAGATCAGAAATTAAAAACGCTAATCTCATTATTTTCCAAATTGGCAAAAGATGTTTCAAAGGGGCGGGTCACTTATTAATACAGTGGAACTTTTTAAACGAACAGCATACTTCAATACACTATGGTAAGTAAAGCCCACACAAACAACAAGGAAGAAATAATCAGCAGACCCCCTGAATTTCAGTATCTGGAACAAATTATTACTTTCCGTTTGGATCAGCATTTTGGCAATATTCCTTCTGAAACCGAACCACCCCCTTTTCCGCCGCTGAAAAAATGGTCGCTACATTTACCTGATTTTATGATGCAGGCGCTCAATAAAGATGAAGCTACCATACTGCTGATTGCCCTGGCCCCGCACATACAACCCGATTTGTTCGATCATGTCATTGAAAGCAAACTACAGCGGTCGGGCGATTTTCGGGAAATAGGTGGTATTCGGGGTAATAATTTTCGGGGTTTTTTGCCAACCGGCGAAACGGTATTGTTCCTGCTGGCAGGTACCGATCAGAAAAAGCGGTACAAAATTCAGCAAATGTTCCATACCGATCATTTTTTTGCCAAACAACAGATGCTCTGGCTAGAGGAACTCTCTACCGGAGAACCTGCCATGAGCGGAAAAATTATTATGTCGCAGGAGTACCTGGAGCTGCTTACTTTTGGAAAAATCACCCGCCCACGGTTTGGGATACAGTTTCCGGCACAACTTATTGAAACCCATATGGAATGGGAAGACCTGGTATTGCCGGCTGAAACTTTGAATCAGATACAGGATTTACAAATGTGGGTGCGGCATGGCAATGCACTCCTGCACCAATGGGAAATGAGCAGAAAATTAAAACCGGGCTACCGGGTGCTTTTTTATGGTCCGCCCGGCACCGGTAAAACCCTGACCGCTTCTTTATTGGGAAAATATACGGGAAAAGATGTGTATAAAATTGACTTGTCCATGGTAGTTTCCAAGTTTATCGGTGAAACCGAAAAAAACCTGGCCAGCCTCTTCGATAAGGCAAAAAACAAGGAGTGGATCCTGTTTTTTGACGAAGCGGATGCCCTCTTTGGGAAACGTACCAATGTGCGCGATGCCCACGACAAATATGCCAATCAGGAAGTTTCTTACCTGCTGCAACGTACCGAAGATTATCCGGGCCTGGTGATTTTAGCCACTAACTTCAAAAGCAATATCGATGAAGCTTTTACCCGTAGGTTTCAATCTCATATTTATTTTCCCCCACCCAAATACGAAGAAAGGGTGCTGCTTTGGAAAAAGTCATTTCCCCTGTGTATACGCCTGGAAGAAAAAATAGACATCCCCGCCATAGCCCGGCAGTATGAATTAACCGGCGCGCACATCATGAATATTGTACAACACGCCTGTTTGCGATCCCTTTCCCGGCAAAGCGAAATCATCCTGTGGGAAGATTTACTGGAAGGTATCCGAAAAGAGTATGTGAAAGAAGGAAAAATCATTTAATCAGAAATTGATAAACTACTAAG
>JBGTIS010000350.1:0-36823 GCA_041745535.1 Cyclobacteriaceae bacterium
AAAAAAGGAGTGCGACATGGATTACAAAGACTATTATAAAATATTAGGAGTAAATAAAAGCGCTTCTCAGGATGAAATTAAAAAAGCTTACCGCAAGCTGGCTGTAAAATACCATCCGGATAAAAATCCGGATAATAAGAAAGCGGAAGAAAAGTTTAAAGAAATTTCCGAAGCTTATGAAGTATTAAAAGATCCTGAAAAGCGGAAAAAATATGACGAACTGGGTGCTAACTGGAAGTATTACGAACAGCAGGGTGCCAGCGGTGGTGGTTATGGGGGTTCACCCTTTGGTGGCCGTGGCGGAACGCGGGTAGAGTTTGATGGCGATATGTTCGGTGGCGGATTTTCCGATTTTTTCAAAAGCTTTTTTGGCGGTAGTGCTGGCTATACTTCGTATGGTCCTGGTGCCGGAGCCGGTAGAAGAGGCGACGGCTCGTATGCCTTTAAGGGCCAGGATCAGGAAGCCCAGATGAGCATTAGCCTGGAGGATGCCTATCAGGGGGTAACCAAACTCGTAAATGTAAATGGAAATCAGTTGCGATTAAAAATCAAAGCGGGTATTAAAGACGGACAAACATTGCGTTTGAAAGGAAAAGGCGCTCCCGGCATGAATGGCGCCCCGGCAGGCGACCTGTACCTGAAAATTCAGCTAAATACCCATCCTGATTTTGAGCGCAAGGAAGATGATTTGTACACCGACCTGCCGGTTGATTTGTATACTGCCGTTCTGGGCGGGAAAACCACCATAAAAACGCTGAAAGGCGAGGTAACCATTACGTTGCCGAAAGGCACTGAAAATGGTAAGGTACTGCGGCTGAAAGATTTGGGCATGCCGCATTATCAGCACGATAACCGGTTTGGTAATTTATATGCCAAAGTAAATATTAGTATTCCCAAAGATTTATCAGAAGAGGAAGTTGAATTATTTAAAAAATTGCGACAATTGCATCAAAAGAAATACAGCTATGCTTAGGCTGTTTAAATTAATCAGAAACTAATGAAGTGGTCGTTATATCTTGGTAAAATTTCGGGAATTAAAGTATTTGTCCATTGGTCGTTTGCCTTGCTGCTGGCCTGGATTGCTTTTGACGCGGCAGGCGGAGGCGTACTGGAGATAGTTTGGTCAGTGGCTTTTATTCTGGCCATTTTCTTTTGTGTATTTCTGCACGAACTGGGCCATGCACTGGCAGCCCGCCGGTATGGCATTGGTACACAGGATATTACGATGCTGCCCATTGGCGGGCTGGCCCGACTGGAGAAAATGCCGGACAATCCCAAACAGGAACTGGTCGTGGCGCTCGCCGGACCAATGGTAAATTTTGTGCTGGCTGTTATGCTGGTAGCCTGGCTTGCTCTTACCGGTAATGTACCTGATTTTGGAAGTTTGGGAGCGGGTAGTTCCGGTTTCAGCTACTTCCTTTTCAACCTGCTTTCTGCCAACATCATACTGGCCGTTTTTAATCTGATTCCAGCCTTTCCCATGGATGGCGGGCGGGTATTATTGGCCTTATTGTCAATGAAATTATCCAGAGCCAGGGCTACTAAAATCGCCTCATCGGTAGGGCAGGTATTGGCCGTGGCGTTTGTATTTATTGGTTTCTTTTATAATCCTATGCTGATTTTTATCGGGATATTTATTTTTCTGGGTGCGCAGGCCGAATCCAGCCATGTGCAGGCGCAATCGCTGTTACATACCTATAAAGTAGCCGATGTGATGATGTATCGCTTCAGCACCCTGCATACTACCCACACGCTGGCAGAGGCAGCAAAATTATTGCTGGAAGGCCAGGAAAAAGACTTTCTGGTTCAGGAAAATGGAGGAGTAATGGGCACTTTAAGTCGGGCTGAAATAGTGAAAGCTTTGGCAGAACAGGGAGAACAGGTTGAAATAAGCAACATAATGGACAGAAAGGTGCATCCCCTGCATCCGGAAATGCCATTGGAAGAGGCGTATCAGTTACTTGTAGAGCGCAATAGCCGAATATTGCCTGTAGTGGACAATAACCGGCTGGTAGGCGTGCTGGATCTGGAGAATGTACAGGAATTCATTATGATCAGAACCGCACAGAAAAAGAACAGTAAAGTACAGGCGCCCATCTCAACCTCGGAAGCGAAATCAGCAAATATTACCGGTGGTACCAGCGTTTTCTAGCTGACTAAAAATTTCTCTTGCTGAAAAAGGTTGGCAAATGGTGTTTGTGTAAAAAAAATTATTTGTAAGTTTGCAGTCCCAAATTTCGGAGAATTCCACCGCTTCGGCGGTCCGATCGGGATGTAGCGCAGCCCGGTTAGCGCACCACGTTAGGGACGTGGGGGTCGCTGGTTCGAATCCAGTCATCCCGACTTAGCACAAATCAAAACTTATCAAAACCCTCTAAATTGTATGTTTAGAGGGTTTTTTGTTTTAATATCCTTCCAAAATATTCAATCGGGCGCCAAGCGCTTTTCTCAATACTTTGCGGCCGTCGCACGGGTGAACTAATCGGTTGTTAGAAAAGCTTAAAATTTATACACTAATAAAACAAAGGGCACTAAGCATGACAAAGATTTCAGAAGAGTATCTTACCTTTTGCGCACCTGCGACATGTTATTGTTTACCGACCAGGTACAGGAAGCTGTTAATTCGGCTCAAATCTATCGTAACTGTAGAAAAAAAGCAATTTAAAGAACTCATACAGATCATCAAGCAAGCTCGCCACAAAGCCATCTAAGCGGTCAATACAGAACTTATCAATCTGTACTGGCAGGTGGGAGAATATATCAATCTCAGAATTACCAGCGATGCGTGGGGCGATGCAGTGGTCGGTCAATTGGCAGAATACCCGCAAAAAAATGAGTCTGATTTGAAGGGTTTTTCTGATGCGGATGGCTGGTTTGCCAATAAATATCCCCGAAATGGCGACAATGCTGGTTTGGGCGACTGACAGGAAAACCACAAAAAGCTGCCCAATGGCATTTCTACTCTGGTGGAGGAAGCAAAAGCCAATGAGGTGAAATTCGGCATCTGGATTGAACCGGAAATGGTGAACCCAAAAAGCGAGTTATACGAAAAGCACTCCCACTTGGTGATCAAACAACCCATAAAATTCCGTACTGATGTGGCCATGATGCGCGAACTGGGTTTCGATATTGTAGTTGATGAACTGGAACCCAATGACCTGGAATTCTGCCAGCAGGTGATTGAAAATTATAACGCCATTAAACAAATTATCTGGCAGAGCGATCAGTACCGTCTGGCCATTCTGGGTGGCGCGGTAGTTCTTGCTGTTCGGCCTGGTGGCCGACGTGGCAGGATCAGTTCAGTCTTCTTTCGTGGTACTGCTGGTTTGTTGGGCCTACCCATCTTATCGCGGTGTAAACCTACCAGGTTTGCCGCTCAGATTTAACTGTGTAAGACTATAAAAGCATAAAGCAAAATTTATTCAAGAAAAAAATATTTTTAAAAGTCTACTTAATTTATAGAGTTATACATATATTTGTGATACTAATCTATAAAATTTATAGACTATATAGTCTTTAGTATTTATTTAATCGGACATAAACCATGCAGGTTGTACAGATTAATATAGCTGTTTCCTGTGAATAATTAATACGATGGCTAAAACAGGCACACTTTTATTAACACTGATATTACTTGTAGCACCAAAGGTTATTTGGGCCCAGGTTGATTCCAGCACTAATTCCTCCATACGGAAAGACAGTTTTTCTATAGCCCTGGAATTCAGGCCCCGCACCGAATTTCGCGATGGTTACCGGCAGTTGCGCACCGATACCACTCATTTCGCCTTCTTTACCGAACAAAGAAGCAGGTTGTATATTAACTATCGGCGAGAAGGTTTCATTTTTCATACTTCTGTACAGGACGTCAGGGTTTGGGGCGAACAGGACCCCCGGGCTACCGAAGGCACGCTGCAAATTTTTGAGGCTTATGTGGAGCCAACCCTCACCAAAGAACTATCAGTGCGGATCGGCAGACAAAAAATTATGTATGACAATCAGCGCCTTTTTGCCCAGAACGACTGGCGGCAAACGGGTGGAGCGCACGATGCGGTTCGGTTTATGTACAAAAAGAAAGGGCTGGAAGCAGACGTGATCGGCGCTTTCAACCAGGAAAAAGGTGCGCAGAACCGGGCATTCGGAACCGATTTCTCTCCGGGCTTTGACAACTATAAGGTATTGCTGGCTAATTTCGTCCGTTATCAAACTTCCAAAGGAAGTGTTCTGACGGCCATTAATGCCACCGATGCTTTTCAGGATCAGAATAGTTCAGAAAAACCGCATTGGCGTTTTACCAGTGGCGGTCGGATAGAGCATACCACCCAAAATAAATTATACCTCACCCTGGCTGCCTATTACCAGTATGGCAGCACGCCGAATGGAAAAGATTTGCGTGCCTGGTATTTGCAGCCGGAGGTAAAATATACCGCGCCACAGCACTGGGTTTTTTCGCTGGGAGCGGAAATCTTTAGTGGCGATGAAGCACTGAACCCCACCCAAACTTCACATTCCTTCGATGCTTTGTATGGGGTAAACCACCGCTTCCTGGGTGCCATGGACTATTTTACCCGGTTTCCCGGCGATATGAATAATGCCGGCATCGTAAATCCCTATTTATTTGCCTTTTACACTATAAACAAAAAGCTTACCCTGAGGGCCGATAGCCACCTGTTTTACTCACAGAATCGTTTTGTTCCTGAGGGCGAAAATCAGGCAATCAATAAATTTCTGGGTTTTGAAAATGATCTGCTCGTGCGCTTTAAACCCAATGCGATTACAGAACTCAATCTGGGATATTCTTATGCGCTGGTAACCCAATCAATGGAATATATAAAAGGAGGAGGAGATAGCAGTTTGTTTCAAAGCTGGGCTTTTCTGATGATCACTTTTACCCCTGAGCTGTTTCACTGGGACCACGCTTATTAATTTTTGCTTAATTACTCTACTAAAACTATAGAATAAATATATTATTAATACAGAACCAAAATGAAAAAAACAATTTATATCATAGCCCTTTTTACCCTTTTAACCGGAGGATTATGGTCATGCGACTCCACGCACGATCAGTCGGCATCCGATCAATCTGAGGCAGGAACCCTAAAAGGTACCATCAGTATGTCAGGTGCCTTTGCCCTGTATCCACTCGCCAATGTATGGGCTGAAGAATTTCGCAAAGAATATCCCGATGTAAGGATTAATATTTCAGGCGGCGGGGCCGGAAAGGGGATGGCTGACGTACTGGCCGGTGCCGCCGATCTGGGGATGTTTTCCCGAGAAATTACCCAGGCAGAAAAAGACAAAGGCGTTTGGTGGCTATCGGTAACCAAAGATGCGGTAATCCCCACCATGAGTGGAAAAAATCCAATGCTCGGTAAAATAAAATCTGAGGGATTAACCCGGCAGGAACTCAGTGCCTATTTCCTGGGCGATGGTGACAAAAAATGGAAAAATTCAAATACGCAGGTCAATGTATTTACCCGGTCCGATGCTTCCGGAGCGGCAGCTACCTGGGCACAATACCTGGGCGCCGAGGCACAGGAAGCCCTGAAAGGAATTGCCGTTTACGGAGATCCCGGCCTTGCCGATGCGGTTAAAAACGATCCGAATGCCATTGGCTTCAACAATATTATTTATGTGTATGACCTGAATTCAGGCGAGAAATATCCGGGAATAGAAGTGGTGCCCATTGATGTGAATGAAAACGGAAAAATTGATCCGGACGAAGATTTTTATGACAGTATAGATGCCATCACCAAAGCCATTGCAGCAGGAAAGTACCCTTCGCCGCCAGCACGGGAACTGTACCTGATTGCCAAAGGTGCACCCACCCGGCCTGAGGTAAGAGCCTTTCTGAGCTGGATTCTGGACAAAGGACAGGCTTTTGTAGAAGAAAACGGCTATATCCTGCTCAACAGCAATACAATAGAAACACAAAAGCAAAAATTTAAATAACATGCAACTCACCATAAGACGAACGCAGGAATACCTGCGAAAAGGCTGGATGCAGCTCGTGCTGATCGCAGTGCTGACGCTACCTTTCGCTATAGGATCGTCCTTGTTATTCAAGGCCTGGCCCCTGATTTCCTTCTCCGCAATAGGCGAGGTATTATTTGGTTCTGTGTGGATGCCCGGACAGGGTAAATTTGGCCTGTGGCCGTTTATCAGCAGTTCCATTATCATCACCTTATCCGGTTTGGTAATTATGGTACCGATATGCCTGGCAGCAGCATTGTATATTACCCAGTATTCGCCTCTTTGGCTGTCGCGAATGCTGCGGTCGGTCATTGATATTCTGGCCGGAATTCCTTCGGTAATCTTTGGCTTATGGGGCATTATTACGGTGGTGCCCCTGGTGGCCGAATGGGCCGGTTCTTCCGGAGCGGAAAATGCTTCCGGGTATTCCATCATCGCCGCAGCGGTGGTGATGTCTGTTTCGGTAATGCCTTTTGTGTTGAACATGCTGATTGAGCTTTTTGAATCGGTAGCCATCGAGCTGAAAGAAACGGCTCTTTCATTGGGTGCCAGCTACTGGCAAACCATTAAAGACGTAATTCTGAAGAAAACAAGGCCGGGTATTACAGCCGCTTTTACTTTGGGTATCAGCAAGGGTTTTGGCGAAACTATTGCCGTACTAATGGTAGTAGGAAACGTGGTACAGGTACCTGCCGGCCTGTTTGATGCCGGATACCCACTGCCGGCGCTGCTGGCCAATAACTATGGCGAAATGATGTCTGTTCCCCTGTACGATGCCGCTTTAATGCTTTCCGCGCTCATTTTACTGCTCATCGTGATCTTTTTCAATTACCTGGCCCATACGGTGATCCGGTATTACCAGACTAAAGTTTAATGGTTACATCCATGCAAGTACGAAGGAAACATCTCGAGGAAAAAATAATGAAGCAGGTACTGGCTGCCTTTACACTGCTCATAGTATTAATTTTATTCAGTATCCTGGGAGGAATTATGATCAAAGGTCTTCCGGCCCTGAGCTGGGAAATTCTTACGCAGGTGCCCAAAGGAGGATATTATTTTGGAAAAGAAGGCGGTATTCTGAATGCCATTGTAGGCTCTCTGTACCTGGCCATCGGGGCATCTGTTATTGCCTGCCTCATCAGTATTCCGGTGGCCTTATTTCTCCATACCTATTTATTTTCATTTCCAAAGTGGCAGAAAAGGATTCGTTTGTGGCTGGATGTGCTCTGGGGCGTGCCCCCCATTGTATATGGTGCTTTTGGCTTTAACCTCATGCTTTTTATGGGATGGCAAAGCTCTTTGCTGGCAGCCATCATCACTGTTTCGCTGTTGATTAGCCCGGTAATGATCCGGGCCATGGACGAAAGCCTGCAGCATATAGCAGGCGGCCTGTACGAATCGGCGCTTTCACTGGGATTTTACAAGGCCGAAACCGGATTTAAGTTTCTGTTCCGGCAGGCACTTCCCGGGGTTGCTACAGCTTTCCTGCTGGCACTGGGAAAAGGTATTGGCGATACTGCTTCGGTGCTTTTCACGGCAGGCTACACCGATTACATCCCCGAAAGCCTTGCTGAACCGGCCGCCACCCTGCCACTGGCGATCTTCTTTCAGCTCAGTTCTCCCATTCCCGAAGTAAAGGCAAGGGCTTATGCCGCAGCCTTGGTACTAACCCTTATTATTTTAGTCATCAGCCTTGCATCCAGAATCATCAGTAAACAACTTTCTAAAAACCGAATTCAATGAACAACCAAAATTATATAGCGAATATCGATGCCGATATCATCGAAAAAGACCAGGCAAAAGGACTCCATAACCTGCTATATGTAAAAAACCTCAGCCTGTACCATGGGCCTGTGCAAACGCTTAAAAATGTAGAACTCAATATCCGCGACAAAGGAATTACCGTATTGCTGGGTCCATCGGGCTGTGGTAAAACCACTTTGTTAAAAACCTTCAACAGACTCATCGACCTGTATCCGGACATCCGGACAGAAGGTGCCGTTTTTTTTGAAGGTCAGGACATTCTGAGCCGGAAAACCGACGTGTATGACCTGCGCCAGAAAATGGGACTGCTTTCTCAGAGGCCTTATCCGTTACCGGGCAGTATTTCCGACAATATTGGCTACGCCCTGCAATTAAAAGGTATTAAGAATAAAACTGAAAAAGAGGACCGGATAGCCTATTACCTGAAAAAAGTGGCCTTATGGGAAGAAGTAAAAGAGCGATTGAAAAGCCCGGCAGGGAGGTTATCCATCGGGCAGCAGCAGCGGCTGTGTCTGGCCCGCGGATTGGCCATAGAACCCAGAGTAATTCTGGCCGATGAACCTACTTCTGCCCTGGACCCGATTTCCAGCCGAAAAATAGAAGAGCAGTTTAAAGAACTGAGTCAGGAATTTGCCATTGTGCTGGTTACACATATCTTGCGGCAGGCCAAACGTCTGGCAGATTATGTGGCATTTATGTACTTTGGAGAGGTGGTAGAAAAAGGTAAGCCCGCTGTGCTGTTTGAAAACCCTAAAACCGAAAAATTCAAAGAGTACCTGTTGGTAGGTCATTAAATCACCGTAATTTTCGATGAATTGCCTGAATGAGCTGTAAGTATGGAAGCAGGACCGGGCATTTGGCTATTAGGGTTATCGGAACAGGGTTGACAGAAATAACCTGAAAAAAGTATAAGCAGCAACTTTAACCTGTTATTTCCTATGCCGCTATTAACCAAAGCAGATAGTGAATTTTTTTATGTTAAAAGGCTAAAAAAAGGAAGCGTGGCAAGCTATGAAATTTTATTTCACCGTTACGAAGCCAGGCTGTAACATCTGTACCTTCATCTTACCCGCTGTAGGTGCTTCATAAACCACTTTTTCATTGTCGGCTATCATTTCCCAAAGTGGGGTTATTGCCTGTTGCCGGTTAAAATAATAGGCACTTGCCCTGAGGCGGAAAAACTGCCAGCCGCACCTTTCCAGGGTTTTCTGTCGGTCCATATCCTTAATGTAGTGTTCAGGGCCATGCCACTGGTCGCCATCGCATTCAATGGCGAGTTTGGTACCATTGCCCAGTATCACTACCAGATCAATGCGGTATTTCCCTTTGGCCACTTTAAACTGCGGAATTACCTTATACCCTTTCCTTACAATATCGTTATACACATCTACTTTTTAAGTAATTTTTTAAGAAATAGGCATCGTGTTTTAGTTGGCGTAAACTTAGATGAGAAGGGAATGATACTTCCACATTCTGATCATACCATTTGATAGTTCCCAAATCAATTTTGCTGAATATAGGTTTAGAAGCTTCTGTTTTTTTGTTCCCAAATATTTTTGTCTCCACTATATAAATCTTCCAGAATTACCGTTTCCCGCGGAAAATCAATCTGAAGATGATCCCTGATTTGCTGTATTTTTGAAATTAGTTCAGAAACTTCTCCCATATCAATATCTTTTCTGTTAAAATCAATTCCAGGGTTTAATGGCCTTTTCTGTAATTCTTCCTTTACCGTATTATATTGAATCAGCAGACTTTCTTCCGGAAGGTTTTCCTTAAGGGGTAATTCTAATTTAAGTGTAGAAACGTCCTGCTCATCATATTTTTTTTGTTGCTGAAAATACTCCTTTATTTGAGGAACAAATTGGGCTTTTTCTGCATCAGAAATTTTATCGGGAAACCATTGATAAGTAGCTTTATTTTCCGCAACCATTTCTGAAAGTTGGCTGAGTGTCCCTTCATATTTTTCATTAATGGTAAGCAGTCTGAAGTTTTTTTCCTGCACTGCCAATATTTGATCTTGTGTTAATGATTTTTCCCTCCGCAAAGCATGAAGTTTATCCTTAGCCTTTTCTACTTTAATTTCAAGCACGTAACTGTTGGTATCTTCAAGTTGCTGGACAATTTGCTCATATGTATTGTACAAGCCCTGGGTATTTCTTTTTCGTAGAATTAAGGCTGGCGCATAATAGAAATACGGATTATTGGGTGTTTTTTGTGGCCTTTCCAGGGTATCAAAAAATTTGGTATCCTGTCGGATATGTACTGCAAAAGCATTAAATCCTTCCTTCAATGGCGAAAAATTTTAGGTTTACTTTCGCTCTCTCTGAATGCCAGTAAATTTAATCCAACCGGTATTCAAATATTCATCAAACGCAACCTTTACTTCTGGGAAATCTTCAAGATACAGGGCATCATTCTGGTCTTGAATTTCGCTTTTTAATTTTGGAAAATTTTCTTCGTCAGTCAGGCTATTTACTTCTACCCACTGCTGGCAGGGATTGGGAATTTCCACAAACTCAGGAGCATCCCCAGGATGGTTAGGTTTTTTAACCGAAAGCCATGCATCCTGGTCTTCGGGTTCCTTATCTATCACACATTGTACTGAGTAATGCTGAGGTAATTCGTCAAACCAAATAATTTCAGGATAATCGTTTTTTTTATCAGAAATGTCTCGAATAACTCTATTTCGTATTTTAGAAAGCTCTTTTAAATAATGAAAGACCTGTAAATATTTATCTTTATACATGACGGGTTAGTTGTATGTATTTTAAATTTATTGAGCAGTTATATTTTCAGTTTTGAGCTTGAGAATCCAATGCTGACACCTTATTACTTATTCAGCAAACCATCAACCTCATGTTTAAGCAGTGGTAGGTGTTTTACCAAAATAGCCCATACATTTTCGTCATCAATCCGGTCATATTCATGGGTAATGCGGTTTCTGAATTGCACAATAGCCCGGGAAGCCGTTAACGGTATAGTTGGATCTAATTGCCGTAATCGGTTCACGGCTTCGCCCACAATAATAAGTTGCCGCTCTACGCAGCATGGCATTTTGCTGGTATACCTTAAAATTGCGTTTGCTTCCCAAAAACCGCTCTATCTGTTCAATCGCCGTAAGCACATCAAACAAGTACTTCTTCACTCTGGGATCGGTCATAAATCAGTATTTTAGTAGCTTCTACTTCCTGCCTGAAATAGGGATTTGAAAATTTCTTATCGGTGAGCAAATCAACTTTACGATTAAAGAGACTTTCCAAAGCATCCAGCAAATCCCAGTATAACTGCCCTTTTTCCTCAGGCGGCAGGCGTAATGATTCAAACTGTACAATCAGATCAATATCGCTATGGTCGTCGGCAAATGTGCCATTCGCCAATGAGCCAAACAGATACAACTTCGCCACATGGTACTGCCGGCAAAGATTAGCCAACTGGTCTTTATATTTGTCTATTAGCATAATTTCTTTTTACTTTTACATTAGTACCTTCGTTTACTTATTCCTCATCTACTAACAGTACTTTCAGTTCTTCTACCTTTTTTAGTTTTTTGTCATTGGTATAAAAGCAAGTGCATCCATTCACTATAGCAGAAGCTAATTGTAAGGCATCCATAGCTTTTAGAAAATCATATTTTGCTCTTAACTGATAAGATTGATGGGCGATATTGGCATTAATGTCCAATAACTGAAAACGGAAGTCTATCAACAAATTATTTAAATCTTTTATTAAACCTTGTTTGCCTTCCTTTTCAGGTTTCACACCAAATTCAGCTATACTCAACACACGTACTTAACTCCCAATTTCCTTCTTCCGCTTTCACGAAAAAACTTTCTACCTTTGGATAGTAATCTGGATGATTCTCTATCAAATAAATGAAAGGTGCAGTGTCAAAAAATGCCTTTTCAATAACGATCATCTTTCCTAAGCTCATTTATATGATGTTGTGCGTCTTCCTGCCAAACTCCCTGTCCTTTCCCCCGGTACTTCGCCAACTTCGCTTTGATTTTCTCGCTACGATGTGTTTTGTTAAGCAGAAACTGTAGTACCTCTTCTAATTCCCGCTCATCTAAGGTTTCAATTTCCTTAATAATGGTTTGAACTTTTGTCATAGCTTTAGTTTTTACTTACTATTTTAACAACGCCATCATACCTTTTAATTCCTCCGTCATTTGCGAAAGTTCTGCCATGGCCTCCTGTGCCAGTTCCAATGGATCAGCCATACTGCCATTGGTGCTATAACTTTCATCCGCGATTAGTCCAAGGTCCAGGCTGTCGTTCTTGGATTTTATGTCTTCCCTGCTAAGGCAAGACCACCGTTCGTCCTCTATAGTTTTACGTTTGTCAAAATCTATTCGGCCATCATATTTTTCTTTTACTTCCTCCATGCCGATTCCGCCGGTATAGGCTTTTATAAAATCAGCGAAGTGTTTTCTGGACAACGGATTCCGCTTGCCCAGGCTTTCCATGTTGGTCCGTAAATCATAAACCCAAACGTACCCGCGGCAGGATCATTCCATCGTTCGCCAATTTTGGGTGCCAATAAATCTACCATCACATTAATAAGCGGGCGAGGCGTAAAATACTGCCCTGCGCCACTTTTCTTTTCACCCGCGTTCTTTTCCAGCAGGCTTTCATAAATAGTAGCTATTTTATCCCGTTCCTGGTCTTCCGTCCAATCCAACTGGTCAATAGCCGTTACCAAAGTGCGGAGGTTTACCGGCTTGCGCAAGGTAGTAGAGGCATTGGTATAAATTTCCGTAATGGCCGGGTTGTTAGACTTGGCGGCAATGGTAGCCATCAACTCTCGGTATTTGTCGAATAACGCTTTATTGTCGGAAGTTTCTACCAGTTTCCGCCAGCGGTATTCCTCAGGAATGCCATTTTCAAACCCTTTTACCTCCGACATGCGCAGGAAAAGGATGTAGGTGAGTTCGTTCAGGTACTGGTGACAGGTTACACCATCGTCGCGCAGTACATTACACAAGCCCCAGAGTTTATTGGCAATTTCTTCAGCATTCATAATCAGGCAGTTTCTGTATATAGGTTTTGGTTAATATCTTCTAATATGTTTTCCAGATCTTCCTCAAATATTTTATTGAGCTTTTGATAGCCTCCGGCTTCTCTGAAAGGCTCATTGTCCAGGTCCTCTTTTCGCAATATAGTTTCCTGTATCAGTTGGTTTTCAAAACGATCCAGCCACTTCTGCCGCACCTTGTTCCATGACCGGGAAGCTTTTATCTTCCGCATGGCTTGCCTGATGCGCGTCTCGTGATCTATCAGGGTACTGCCCAGGGCCATGGTGCGGATAAAGGAAATAATATCAGCCGCAATTTCTTCATTTTTAGCCGCTTTCCAAGCCTCTCTTAAATTAAGATGGGTAAAACCTTGTCGGTCTAACGCTAAATAAAGCTCTTTCAACGATTTGCGATCCAGCTCCGTAGGTTTGGTGCAAATCAAATTAATGGCAGCGATTTTATTGATATTTTCCTTTATAAAAGCGCGGAAGCTTTCTATATAATCTTCCGGCTTTTTTGCCTTTCCATAACCTCTTTCTACGTCTAATAATTTATCCTCATGGTCGGACCATAGCTGAGGTACATATACAGCTTTAAAATCATCCAAATATTTCCATACTTCTGAAGACTTTTGAATTTCCTCAGCAGCCAGATCAAGAGTGAGTTCCCGCAACAGGTTGATAAATTCGTCCGCATCTTTACCTTTTGCCACATATTTAAACTTTTCTGCTTCGTGGCCCGCAATCTTCTTCTTTTTTCGCTGTAATTTGGCCACAATCTGATCTATTTGTTTTTTCAGCCGCACATCCGTTTGAATATGGTTGATTTCTTCTACCAATTCACTAAAACTAATGGCCGGATTGGGTAATATGGGTTTCATATTGGTAAATTCTTCCAGCGCCTCATACATTTTAACGGCATCAAAGATCTTAAATGTCTCCTTGCCGATATCATCACAAAGCCTGGTGGCTCTTCCCAACATCTGTTCATACAAAATCCGTGACTTTACCCGGCGCATAAAAACCAAATTACAAATAGCAGGTACATCAATACCAGTAGTGAGCAAATCTACGGTAACCGCGATGTTGGGATGTTTTTCATTTTTATAACGCTTTACCAGTTCCTTTACATTAAAAGATTTACCCGTAATTTTGGCAATTGCATCATCCCCTACTGATAGATTTATATTTTCAAACTCTTCTTTGAATAGTTGGACAATTAAATCGGCATGTTCATCGGTGGCCGCGAAGACCAGGGTTTTGGCGTTTTCATCCGGATCCAGGTGGTGTACCAATTCTTTTATTACCGTCCGGTTGAAATTTTCGGTCAGTACCAGGCGGTTAAAACCTTCCACCTCAATTTTCAGCTCAGCTTCTAACTCATCCAATTCCAGGATTTCGTTGGTTTCTTTGTCGTAGGCCAAAGGTTTTTCGCCTCTTTCCCACAAAATACCTTCTTCACCTAATTTTGTTTTAATTAAATAAGGAGATTCATGATCGATAAGATAACCATCAATCACCGCTTCCCGGTAGGAATAATTAAAAACAGGCTTACCAAATATTTCAACCGTATGCAGGGCAGGCGTAGCGGTGAGGCCAATTTTATAGGCATCAAAGTAATCCAGCACCATGCGGTATTTGCTCACATAATCCAGTTGATTTTTACAACCCAGGTCTTCCTCATCTATTTCTTTATCCATTAAATACCCACGGTGGGCTTCATCAATAATAATACAATCATAGGTATCCACGGTAAGTGTGTCGTTTTTTCCGTCTTCCGTCCCATTTCCACTCTGAACAAAGAATTTATGGTTTAAATCATTGTAAAACAATCTTTTTACCATACTTTGCACGGTCGCAAAATGCGGACGGGTATCAATATTAGGTGCACCTACTTTCATGCCTTCAATCTGATAAATTTCAGAGAAGGTGTTCAAGTCCTCAATTTTAGAATCGGTGAAAGTACCTTCTGCCTGCTTACCCAACAAAGTGCGATCAATTAAAAACAAAATCCGTTTAAACCGATTAGCTTTAATTAAGCGGTGACATAAACCCAGGATGGTGCGCGTTTTTCCTGTACCCGTGGCCATGGCGATGAGGGCTTTTTTTCTATCCGGAAAGTTGATAATGGTTTCTTCTATTTTATCTATTGCCTGTATTTGGTAAGCGCGCAGTCCTAAACCCGCAGGGCTTTTTAAAAAGTCTTTGCTATTATCTTTAAGCTTATCGGTAGACTGCTGAATATTCTGTCCATACAGATCTTTTAGTCCCTTGGGCGAATACCAACTTTGCGGCGGATAGGCCCTGTTTTCAGGAGATCGCACATTCAGAAACCAAATGCCGGATTTTGTTTTAATCTGTTCCAGGTAGGGCCTGCCATTGGTAGAAAAAAGAAATGGCACTTTATATTGCTGCCATTGTCCTAATAATTTTACCTCATGATCAGCTTTTACCCGTTCCGCGTATACTTTGGACTGTCTTAAATCTGTAGAAATATCCTGGGCATACCTTTTAGCTTCTACAATGCCATACAGTTGTTCGTCAATAAACAGGGCATAGTCAGCCCATTTACCATCCACCAGCCATTCGGCGATAGCCCTATTTTTCCCTTTTTCAGGTAAGGTTTTACAATTACGGAAATTTAAAGTTTTGGTATCTACCAGCCAGCCGGCATCATGCAGGTGCTCATCAATAATCTCCCTGGTTTCCTCCTTGTTGAGGTCAATTTTTCTGGCCGCTTTTTCCGACCGTTGTTTGATTTCTGTTTTCTTATCTTCCGGCAGGTTGCCAGGAGATATTAAATTCATCGGCATAGTAGAATACAGCATCTTCTTCTAAATTTTCTCTCTTCTCCTCTATCGCGCGGCGAACCGTCTCCTTTTTTTTACAGCATAATCCGGATCAGGGCTACTGACGGTCGCCGCGCGATTTTATGCTGTGGCCAGGACAGCACAATACCAGCAGCTTTCAGATGTTGTCGTACGGCTTCATAACTGATACGAATGCCGGTCTGCTCAGCCATATAATCCGCTAACCGTTCCAGCGTCCACAGGGAAAAAGATAGACCTAAAGCTCTGGGCCTGCGGCGTACACTACTGATAAGTTGCTCCTTATACACTGGGGTTACCTTGCCAGGACTGCCACTCTTGGGGGCATTATATAAACCTTGTATGCCTTCGGCCTGATATCGCTCGGTCGGCGTCCGATCAACCATCGATGTACTGTATTCTCACTTTCTCGTACTATTTTAGCTATCTGGGGAGCTTTTAATCCTTGTTCTGCTGAGAGAAAGATCATTTGAATTTTGAATTCGTGTCCGTATACGTGGCGTTTTGGTACTACAATACGTTTTTTCTAATTCTTGCCAGGCTTTTTCTGGTAATTCCTCTATCTTAATTGCTCGCATGTAGAAAAGATAAAAAATTATTCCTATCCGTCAAATCTTTCTTGATTGTACTTAGTAGTAATCTTTAATGATTCATTTTCTAAAGGCTGCACTTCACTAATCCCGGATTGCATTATGGCACACTCCCACGTTCTTACATATACCAAAAACGCCTTTTGATGAACAAATGAAGGGTATTAAAGGATACCTAAAACCGTCAAAATAGTAAGGTTTCAGTCCCTCTCTCCGCCCATAAATACCCGGCTTAAAAAAAATTAATCCGAAAGCATATCTGGTTTTTCGTTTTTTTCGTAATTATGCATAGTTGAATGCATGTTGATGAAGTTTTCTAACAAAAGGATTCATTTTTTAGGCTTGTTTGCGGCCTTCCTTATTTTAATACAAAGTGTATTCGCTACCGGTTTGCCCGTTCATCCTGAAAAAAAGGATACCAGATACCACCAAACCGAAGTACAACAAAAAGTACCTGCCGATAACCATTATGTGGAAGTAACCAACCGCGTTACTGTCGCCGCTTTTTTATTTTACTGGATGGTTAAAGCCTTTACCATAGATACCCCGATTATCGAGTATCAGAATTGCAAGGCTTTCTTTGTAAACCCCAGTTCTTTTAACGTTTACTACGTTTTCGTCAGCGCCCTCGCCCCTTAGCCATTCCCGATCAGTCTTACTATTTATTTATCAGTAAAGTGTGTGCTTTTCTGATCTTTCCTATTCTTCTATTTAATTAACCTGATCAGGGTTTACAATTATGCATAACAAAAATGCCATTATTATCATCACGGTGCTGGTATCGTTCCTATGTCTTTTCTCATTGTCATTTACCTTAGTTTCCAGAAAAATTCAGAAAGAATCTACTGCCTATGCTTCGCGCGCTAACGGAGAAATTGATCTTACTAAAAAACAACATTACCTGGATTCGCTCTGGGACAAGCCTGTGTATAAATTTCTGGGCTACCCTTTTACTTTTCAGGATGTAAAGGAAAAAGAACTTAACCTGGGGCTCGACCTGCAAGGCGGCATGCACCTGGTACTACAGGTGTCGCCGGTAGAAGTAATTAAAGCCTTATCCAATAACTACCAGGATAAGCAATTTACGGAAGCCTTAAGGGATGCTGAAAAGATGCAGGCCCATAACAATAGAGCGTTTGTTGATCTGTTTTATCAGGCTTTCCAGAAAAGCGCACCCAACATACCGTTAAATACCATTTTCGCCAATAGCCAAAATCAGGATCACATCACCACCAAATCTTCCGATACACAGGTTTTGTCCTTTATCAGGCAGGAAATCGCGGGAGCGGTAGACCGTTCTTTCGAAATTGTAAGAAACCGGATCGATAAATTTGGGGTAGCCCAGGCCAACAGCCAGAAATTACCGGGAACGGAACGCATTCAGTTGGAATTACCGGGTGTGGACAATCCCGAACGGGTACGAAAACTGGTACAGGGGGTGGCCCGGCTGGAGTTCCGGCAGGTAATAGAAATGGACGAAATGCTGCCTTACTGGCAGACTGCTGCCCAGTACTGGACCAGCCACCATCAGCAGGCTGCTCAGGATACGGCTACGGAAGCCACCGTTACAATCGATTCACTGGAGCAGCAACTGCTGCAGGACAGCACTGTGGTAAGCGATGGATTTCCGCTATTCAGCTTATCAAAAACCAGTTATTCCTTAAAATATAGTGTCTCTGATACGGCTACCATTAATCGTACGCTGAAAGAGTTGCGGCAGGCACAGATTTTACCAGCTAAAGTAACTTTCCTGTGGGACGTAAAGCCTGACAACGAGGAAAACAATGTAGAATTATATGCCGTGAGAACTGGAAGAGACGCCGGTACGGTATTGCAGGGCGATGTGGTAACCGATGCCACCCAAAGCATAGAGCAGGCCGGCGCTTCCGTGCTGATGCAGATGAATACCGAAGGCAGCCGGAAATGGAAGAAAGTTACCGCGGAAAACATCGGCAAACGAATTGCTATTATTCTGGACGACCAGGTGTATTCCGCTCCTGTGGTACAATCGGAAATTCCCAACGGCAACTCATCTATAACCGGTAATTTCACCATTGAGGAAGCCAAAGATTTGGCTAATATTCTGAAAGCCGGAAAAATGCCGGCCCCCGTTCAGATTATTGAGGAAGCAGTAGTAGGCCCATCGCTGGGTCAGGAAGCCATTGGCCAGGGATTAATTTCAATGGCCGCTGGCTTGGGACTGGTAGTAATGTTTATGATTGTGTACTATGGCATTGGCGGCGTGGTGGCCAACATCGCCCTGTTGTTCAACATATTCTTTATTGTGGGTATTCTGGCACAGCTGAGCGCATCGCTTACCCTGCCCGGCATCGCGGGACTGGTGCTCACCATCGGGATGTCGGTAGATGCCAACGTGCTGATTTTTGAACGGATCAAGGAGGAACTCAGGCAGGGAAAAAGTATTTGGATGGCGATCAAAACCGGCTACGATAAAGCGTACAGTTCTATTATAGATTCTAACGTAACTACTTTTTTAACCGGACTGATCCTGTATATTTTCGGCTCGGGCGGTATCAAAGGCTTTGCCGTGGTATTAATGATTGGCATTGTTTCCTCTCTGTTCACAGCGGTATTTATCAGCCGGATTATGATTGAATACATGGCCAAAAGAGGTATGAACATCAGCTTTACCACTATTTTTTCACAAGGATTGTTCCGCCGTACCCAGTTTGATTTTATCCGGAAAAGGAAACTGGCTTATGCTTTTTCTTCTGCCATTATTGTTATTGGAATGGCACTTACCTTTGCACAGGGCGGCCTGAATCTGGGGGTTGATTTCAAAGGAGGCAGAAGCTATGTGGTGCGTTTCGATGAAGCCGTATCGGCCCCTGAAGTACGGTCGGCCATGCTCGACAATTTTAAAGGCGCGGGATTGGAGGTAAAAACTTTTGACCAGCAAGACCAGCTTAAAATTACTACCAGCTTTTTAGCCGATAACCATTCCGATGCCGCCGACCAGCAGGTAATGAAGGCTTTAAACCAGGGACTGGAAGACTTTCAGCAGTACAATCCCGAAATCGTAAGTAGCTCGAAAGTAGGGGCCACTATCGCGCAGGACGTAAAAGATGCCGCCCAGTCTTCCGTAATATTTACCCTGATCGCCATTTTCCTGTACATCCTGATTCGGTTCCACAAATGGCAATATGGCCTGGGTGCGATTGTGGCTTTGTTTCATGATGTGCTGATAGTGTTTGCCGGCTATGCCATTGCCCGTGCTTTTGGATTGGTGCTGGAAGTAGACCAGGTACTGATTGCCGCTGTGCTCACCATTATCGGTTATTCCATCAACGATACGGTGGTGGTGTTCGACCGGATACGGGAATTTTCCGGTAACCTGTCGGGCAACTTGGATACCCTGTACAACAACGCCATTAACAATACACTGGGCCGCACCATTATTACTTCGTTAACCGTGTTTATTGTAGTGCTAATTCTACTGATTTTTGGTGGAGAAGTACTGCGAGGATTCTCCTTCGCTTTACTCATCGGGGTTATTTTTGGAACCTATTCCTCTATATTTATCGCTTCGCCGCTGGCGTTGGATATTGCCCATTGGAAAATTAACAAAATGAAATCGTTGAGGAAACCAATGCGCAAAACAAAAACCGTATAGGTATGCTGGCAATCCTGATGTCGTGGACCGATTGGTTAAACCCTGAGTTCATTTTGCAAAATGGAGGGTTCTGGCTGATTTTGCTTATTGTTTTTCTGGAAACGGGAATCTTCTTTGGTGTGTTTTTACCAGGAGATTCCCTCCTGCTCACCGCCGGACTGTTATGCGGTACCGTATACCTGGATGTAACCATTTACCAGCTGATGGGCGGACTGATAGCCGCAGGATTTCTGGGAGGCCTGGCCGGATACCTGTTGGGAAGTAAAGCCGAATCGTATCTGATCGGAAGAAAAGAAAACTTCTGGTTCAGGAAGAAATACCTGATGATTGCGGAGAGGTATTATCAGAAATATGGTAATGCAGCCTTTGTGATAGGTCGATTTTTCCCAGTATCCAGAACATTTATACCCATTGTAGCCGGCCTGGTAAAAGCACACTGGTGGAAGTTTGTAGGCTTCAATCTGATGGGAACCAGTATCTGGGTTGTAGTAATGGTGGGCCTGGGTTACTGGTTGGGCAACCAGTTCCCAAACATGGTTCAGTACCTGGAATTTTTCGTACTGGGGTTAATTCTGATTACTTCATTACCCATTATTTTGGCCTGGATAAAGCAGCAAAGAAAACGTAAATCCACATCGGCCTCCGTGTAGTTTTCATAAAATAAATGGCAATTGTATCTGAAATTAAAAACAAATTACCAACTATGCACTTCCATAAGAAATACCTTTTTTGTATCTGATGTAATACATCATTATATAAACTTTAGTCTTTATGAATTATACATTCATTATTATTTTTCACGTGCTGGTGGTGGCTATGCTGGCCATCGACCTGTTTGTATTCAACAGAAAAAACCATGCAGTCAGTATCAAAGAGTCGCTGATATGGAGTGCCGTCTGGATTGGCAGCGCCTTGCTCTTTGATGTGTATGTATACTTCGACCAGGGCCATGAAGCGGCCCTTACTTTTCTTACCGGATATGTGCTGGAAAAATCGCTGAGTATAGACAACCTTTTCGTTTTTATACTGATTTTTTCCTATTACAAAATCCCCAGGATGTACCAGCATAAAATTCTGTTCTGGGGAATTATTGGTGCGGTTGTGTTGCGGGCTGCCTTTATTTTTGCCGGTGTTGCCCTGATCGAGAACTTCCATTTCACACTCTATATTTTGGGGGCCATACTGGTATACAGTGGCTATAAAATTTTCAGAGAAAAAGGTGAATCAGAGGCTCCGCGGCAAAATTTCATTATCAACTGGCTGAGCAAAACCCTGCCGGTTACCTCCGGTCAGCATCAGGGCAAATTCTGGATCAGAAAAAATGGGAAGTTAATGATAACGCCCCTTTTTCTGGCTTTGCTTACCATAGAAATCAGTGATGTTATTTTCGCCATCGATTCGGTGCCTGCCGTACTATCTATTTCTACTGATGCGATGATTATTTATACCTCTAATATTTTCGCCATTTTAGGGCTTCGAGCCTTATATTTTGCTGTAGAAGGCATGATCAATCAGTTTTATTATCTAAAATATGGGTTGGGCCTTATTCTCATTTTTGTCGGGTTGAAAATGCTGCTTGCCGATGTGATACACATCACCACAGGTATATCGCTGGCATTCATCCTGCTGGTGCTTACCACTTCGGTTTTAGTTTCTTTGAAATCTAAAAAGGCAGTCGAACAGGAACCCACTACTCATGGAGATTGATGCATGAAAGAGATGCCCTATTCTGAGCAATCGCTGGTACAAAAAGCCGGAAAATCACGATTCGCGCTATTGGCTGTATTGTACACCAAAGAACGTATTTTTATTATGGTTACCGGGCTGCTTTTTTTGATAGCAGCCATAAGTTACCCTTACCCTTTGGTAGCTATGTGGATAGGGTTTGCCCTGGCGGGTTACTCGGCTGTGGCCAACGACAGCATACAAACCATTGGCACTTTTATCGTGTCTAATTCACACCGAAAGTGGTGGTATTTGTGGTTGTATACCGGAATTATTTTTGTAGCTACGGTTACCATTAGCTGGATTGTTTTTGATGGCGACGTAACCTATGCCCGGCTCAGTACCAAGGGGTTTGAGCAATCGCCCACACACTTTGCTTTTTTACAGGTAGCAGCACCTATTTTTCTGCTGATCCTGACCCGCCTGCGTATGCCTGTTTCTACTACGTTTCTTTTACTGAGCTCATTTACCACCCGTTCGGGTACTATTCTGGATGTATTGGAAAAAAGTTTGATCGGGTATGTAATCGCGTTTGTTACCGCTATTGCCGCCTGGTATTTTCTTTCCAGGTTCATTAAAAAAATATTAAAAGGAGAGGCCCACCGTACCTGGGATATTGCCCAGTGGGTTACCAGCGGCACGCTCTGGGCCATCTGGATTATGCAGGATGCCGCCAACATCGCGGTATACCTGCCCCGACAGTTAAATGTGTATCAGTTTCTGGCTTTTACTTCATTTATATTTTTTGGCCTGGGTATTATTTTTTATCTGAAAGGTGATAAAATACAGGAAGTGGTTAACGAAAAAACCGACGTAAAAGACGTAAGAGCGGCCACGCTGATTGACCTGGTGTATGCCCTCATATTAATTGTTTTTCAGTGGGTCAATACCGTGCCCATGAGCACCACCTGGGTATTTATCGGTTTGCTGGGAGGTCGTGAATTAGCGATGAAAATCAGGCGGAACAAAAAGGACATGCGCATTACCTATAAAATGGTGGCAAAAGATCTGGTTTTCGCTTGTATTGGCTTAACCATTTCAATCATGATTGCGGTAGCGGTTAATCCAATCGTAAGAGCGGAAGGCTGGCAATTTTTGAAAAAGCTGCTCCCTGTTTTTTTCTCATAAAACCAAAGCAAAACCTGCCTTGTGGCAGTGCATATCAAATTGGTTAAAATTATATCCCTTTTGCAGTTTGCTGCCAGGGCTTTCACTTTACTTTCCGGCGAATTAATCCTTTAAAATGCGCTATCAGGCAGATGCTTTTTTCTGTAGTTGGGCTTCCTCTCTGGCATTTTGTTTTTGCTCGAACCGATCAATAACAGTGGCTACCGTGATGTCGCCGGTAACATTCACCACCGTCCGGCACATATCCAGAATACGGTCGACCGCCAGGATAAGAGAAATTCCGGCTACCGGCACATGAATGGCTTCCAGCACAATAATCAGCATTACCAATCCCGCACCGGGCACACCGGCCGTACCAATGGACGCTAAAGTCGCGGTTAGTAAAATCATTAACTGGTCGGTAAGCGACAAATCAATATTCAGCGCCTGCGCGATAAAAACGGCGGCTACGCCCTGGTACAGGCTGGTGCCATCCATATTTACAGTAGCGCCCAAAGGCAACACAAAACTGGATACTTCTTTGGATACGCCCAGGTTTTCCTCACAGTTTTTCATGGTTACCGGCAACGTGGCATTGCTGGAACTGGTACTGAATGCCAGTAGCTGCGCCTGCCGCACACCTTTAAAAAATCTTCCGTATTTGACTTTGGCGAAACTTCTGAAAATGACCGGATATACCACCAGAAGAATGGTCAATAAGCCCAAAATCACGGTACCACTATACCACAACAGGCTTTTTAGTAAATCAAGCGCTTTTCCCAGATCATTACCGGCTACTTCCACAATCAGGGTACTGATGAGGGCAAACACGCCCAAAGGAGCCAGCAGCATAATATAATCTACAATAATAATAATGGCATCGTTTACCCCGGTAAAAAAAGAAACCACCGCATCTTTCCTTTGGCCCGTCATCCGTACCAGCGCGATACCGAAAATAACCGCGAAAAATACGACCTGCAACATCTGGGTATTCTGGGTCATGGCCTCAAACAGGTTTTCAGGTACGATATCAACCACCGGTTGCAAAGGCGATTGCTCTTTCAGTTCGGTAGCTGTTGCTACTTTTGAGGCTACATTGCGGGTATACAGGTTCATCAGATTTTCGCGGGTAGCAGCCGGAAGCTGATTTCCAGGTTTAATCAGGTTCACCAAGAGCAAACCCACTGTAATAGCCAGGGCGGTGGTACAGAGGTAAATAGCAATGGTGCGCCCGCCAATTCTGGATAATTTTTTCACGTCATTCATACTGGCTACACCTACAATAAGTGAGGCCAGCACCAAAGGCATGGCAATCATTTTCAGCAACGCGATAAAAATAGCACCCAAAGGTTGTATAAAATGGGTGGTAAAGGCTGCATCAACTCCGGCCGATACACTGATAATTCCCCAAAGCAAGCCAAGCAGTAATCCGATCAGGATTTTTATGTGAAGCGGTATAGATTTCATTCGGTTTCAGATCAAAGAAAAGTGATGAAGATATAACACGATTTTTAAAAATTAATTATAACCGGTGAAGGAAATAATTATACACATACAAGTATAGGTTCAGCAAAAAAATCAGCGGTGAATATATTCATAATTCCTGCGCTTCACACCTAATTACAGGGCAATTTTTATTAAAAAATTTAAACTGAAAAACATGGTAAAATGACGGAAATACAGTAACTTTTCTCCGGATTTTTTTTAACCGCAAAGAGATGATATTAGGTTTCTTTTCGCCACAGGATGTTAGTTTCTGGGAGCTGTTTCTTATTCTCTTTATACTCTACCTTTTTTTTGGAGTAAAGACCATTCCCCGATTTTTCCGTTCGCTGAAAAAGCGTTGGTCTGAATTGCGGCAGGCCCTGCATGAAGTAAAGAAAGAGTTTTAGCGGAGCCCGCAGGGTAAGCGTCCAGAAAATACAGGACAGTCCTCCCAACACCAGCGCTTCCGATGGCGGAGCAGCGCCGACAAAGGCTTTTACCACGTACAAAGGAGAAGTACCTATATCGCCAAAAATAATGCCCAGGGCAATCAGCAGCGATCCCAGGGTGAGTTTTCCCGATTGTTTCATTTACAGGTTATCCTCCTTTTATATTCGATGCGATTACATGAAATAATTAACAGGTAGTTACCTTAACTAAAGGCAAATTCAATCTTTTTTTATATAAGCAATTTCTAACCTCATAGGTTTAAGCTTTAACCCTAAATATTATTGGTTACTTGTGGTACTAACCCGGGCACCTCCGCTTTTCCGGATGACGCGGTATTACCCACAGTTATAAGCAGTTACCTCTTTAACAATTTGTTAATGCGAATATAACTATGTGATAAACCCGGAATCATAAGGAATTGATACCTTTATTATTCCTAATTATTGAGAATAAATTTACAAATATTAAATAAAGTTTAGTATATTCATACTAAATTAGGTTACATATACTAAACATATTTATTATTCCGCTACCTCAAAAAATAATCGCTATGTAAAAATCATCCTCCACACACACCAAACCAATTAATACATAATACACAAAGCCACACTAATATGAAAAAAGATCGACCTATTTTATTTTACCTGTTTCAGGCTATTCGTTTGTGCCTGCTTATCAGTTGTTCCTTTATGGGAACCATTGCCTTTGCCCAACAAGTGGTTAAAGGTAAAGTGAGCAGTGCCGACGAAGACCTGCCTATTCCAGGCGTAAATGTTATTATTAAGAATGCCACTACCGGTACCGTTACTGACAGCGACGGTAATTACTCCATACAAGTACCTGATGTGTCCAGTACCCTCGTCTTTTCTTTTATTGGCTATCAGCCAGAAGAGGTTCAGGTGAACGGACGTTCTACCATTGACGTTTCTTTGCTGCCCAGCGTAGAACAGCTTTCAGAAATTGTAGTCACCGCACTGGGTATCGAAAGAGAAACCCAGTCGCTGGGTTATGCCGTACAGGAAATAAATGGAGAGAACCTGAATGAAGCCCGCGAAACTAACTTTACCAACGCGCTGGCTGGCAAGGTGGCTGGTCTGGATATTAAATCCAATACGGGGGTGGGCAGTTCTACCCGTGTGGTGCTGCGGGGCGAATCTTCGCTCAGCATCAATGGAAACCAGCCCCTGTTTGTGGTGGATGGTATTCCCATCAGCAACAACATCAGCAACACTACCGGCGCCGATTATGGAAACGGGGCAGCGGAAATTAATCCGGCCGATATCGAAAGTGTAAACGTACTGAAAGGTCCTGCCGCGGCTGCTTTGTATGGTTCTCGGGCAGCGAACGGAGTAATTGTAATTACCACCAAAACCGGAAAAAATAAACAGGGTTTGGGCCTTGCGATAAGTTCCAGCATTACCTTTGAGGATGTGTTGCTCCTGCCCAGATTCCAGAATGAATTTGGAGGCGGTTCCAACGGTTTGTTTGAAGGTTCTAACTTTGGTTACCAGGGCAATCTGGATTTGTACCCGAACGGTATTCAGGATGGATACGACGAAAGCTGGGGGCCGCGTTTGAATTTTGGACCGAAACGTGCCCAGTTCGATTCACCCACTACCAATGGCTTTCGGGGCGCCGATGTACACCTGCGAAACCGGGGCGACATTATTCCTACTCCCTGGATTTCTCAACCCGATAACGTAAAAGATTTCTTTGACCTGGGGCGCACTTTATTTAATAATGTGGCCGTAGCCGGTGGCAACGATAACGGAAGCTTCAGGTTATCATACACCAATCTGAACCAGAAAGGGATCGTACCCAACAACGATTTGATGCGCAATACCATCGCTTTAAACACTACCTATAATTTTACCGATAAGTTTAAGGCCGATTTAAGCATGAGCTATATTAAAACGGAAAGCGATAACCGTCCCGATCAGGGTTATGGCCGCAATACGCCTATGTATTTTATGCTCTGGATGACCCGGCAGGTGAATATGAACAGCCTGAGAGATTACTGGCAACCCGGCCTGGAAGGTGTGCGGCAGTTTCAGTACAATTATGGCGAAAATCATAATAACCCTTTCTTCTACCAGTATGAAAACACAAGTGGGCAACTAAAAGACCATTTGCTGGGCAGAATCGCTCTTGCTTACGATTTTACTGATAATCTGAGCCTGATGGTACGCACCGGTACCGACCTGTACAACGACCACCGGCCCATTAAGCGGGCCGTCAGCACTGTGGGAAATGAAAGGGGAAGTTACCAGGAATCTGATATTTATTTTGAAGAAAGAAACTCTGATTTCCTGTTAAAATATGACTTTAAAAGCACCGGGAAATTCGGCATGGTGTTTTCGGCAGGTGCCAACCGGCTGGACCAAACCTACCGAAACACCAATGTTTTGGCTCCGGAACTGCTGATTCCCGGCATTTATAATCTGGGTAATAACGCATCGCCCATACAAACCAACGAATACAACAGTACAAGAAGAATTAACAGCGTGTATGGCCTGGCTCAGTTCGATTATGACAATAAGCTGTTTTTAGATGTTACCGGCCGTAACGACTGGTCGAGTACCCTGCCTGAAAACAACAATTCGTATTTTTATCCTTCTGTTTCATTCAGTACGCTATTCAATGAAGTACTCAATTTGCCACAGTTCATAGACCTGGCCCAACTGCGACTGGGTTGGGCAGAAGTGGGTAACGATACCGGGCCATACCAGCTATACAATTCATTTAATTACGAATTGCCCTGGGGTAATGAGCTGGCCCTGTCAGAACCTAATGCCCTGAAGAATCCGCAATTGAAGCCTGAATCAATCAATACGTATGAAATTGGTGCCAATGTAAAGTTTTTTAATAACCGGCTGGGCATTGATTTTACCTATTACGACATACGCTCTAAAGACCAGATTCTGAACATACCGCTTTCTAAAACCAGTGGTTACGACTCACGGGTGATCAATGCCGGAGAAATTAAAAACCAGGGTATTGAGGTAATGCTGAACGCTACGCCCATCAAACTTCAGAATGGTTTTGAGTGGGAACTTAGCGTTAACTTCGCTAAAAATAACAGTGAAGTAGTAAAACTGGCCGAAGGAATAGATGCATTCGTACAATCCGCTCCCGGTGAGGAAGCTACTGTGGAAGCTCGGATTGGCGAAAGAATGGGCGCTTTGTATGGCCCCGGCATGGAGCGAGTGCCTGATGGCCCTATGAAAGGAGAAATTATTATTGGTGTAAACGGTCTGCCTATTAAAACCACCGAACCGATTTATCTGGGTAACTTCAATCCCGACTGGATTGGCGGTATTTCCAACTCCTTTTCTTTTAAAGGCGTGTATGCCCGGGCACTATTCGACTTCCGTCAGGGTGGGTCCTTTATTTCCCGTTTTTATAACAAAGCCATGGGAGCCGGTATTCTGGAAGAATCGGCCCCGGAAAGAGCGGCCCGGGAACCCGGCACCGAATATGATACCCCCTATTACCATGCCGGTGCCGCGCAGAACGAAGATGGTACCTATACGCAGAATCTGATCAGTACCGACGGCACCGCCAGCGAAGGTATTTACGGTACCGCCGCCAGAAACTATTATAAGCAATATTTCGATCATAATTCTGAAGCACAACTCATAGATGCTTCTTATGTGAAATTAAGAGAAGTGGCCGTTGGCTATACCCTACCGCAGGCCCTGTTGGGCAATTTTCCTCTGAAAAATATCAGGGTATCGTTTGTGGGCAGAAATCTTAAACTCTGGACAGATAATCCTCATTTCGATCCTGAAACGGCTATGGCCACTACCGGCGGCGGACTGATACCCGGTTTCGAGAATATGAGCCTGCCTTCTACCAGAAGCTGGGGATTTACCCTGAATTTTAACCTGTAAAATCTGAAGCGTATAATCATGAAGAAATATATTATAAAATCAATTTTATTGCTGGTGGTATGTATCCTGCTTTCGGTAAGTTGTACCGACGATTTTCAGGAAATCAACACCAATCCCAATGCACCCGAACAGTTGTCTAATCCTGGATTGTTATTGCCCGCGCTTTTGCGGAGTGCCATGAACGACCATTATACCGGTTCGTGGCGAAGGGCCGATATTGTGGCCGATTACCTCGCCAATCAGTTTGTAAGCGCCTTTGACTGGTCGCCCGCCGATGCGGAGGAATATTTTCTATGGAGCTATTATGATCGGCTCCGGAACCTGAATACCATGATGGATATGGCTACTGAAAGAGACCTGAAGAACTTTCAGGGACTTATTCTGGTACTCAAATCATTTATGTACCAGTCGATGACCGACATTTATGGCGATATCCCTTACTCTCAAGCCATTCAGGCTAAAAGTAACAACATCAATTTCCCTGCTTACGACACGCAGGAAACCATTTATAATGGCATACTGGCCGACCTGGAGGAAGCTAATACGCTATTGAGTACCGGCACCGACCCACTTACCGGCGATATTCTGTACAATGGCGATGTGCTGAAATGGAGAAAGTTTGCCAATTCGCTGCAATTGCGTTGTTTAATGCGGATTTCAGACCGGAAAGACCCTGCTGCTGATATGGCCCGGATTGTAGGCGATCCGGCTAAATACCCGCTGTTTGAAACTTACCAGGATCAGGCTGCGCTGCAATATCTGGATGAACTGGGCAATGAATTTCCGCGGTACCGCGACACAGGTTATGGAGGCACCACCCATGCATCTACCACACTGGTAGATACCTTGCAATGGCTGAACGATCCTCGTTTGTACGTATTTGCCTTACCTACCCCTGCCACTGCCGGCGGTAATAATCCGCAGTATGCCGGCGTGCCTAATGGCATTCCTAACGAAGACCTGTACAATGGCGGCAGTGCCAACCAGTCGCCTCCCGGACTGCTGTGGGCACCCACCACCTGGGATGCGGAACTGGCCTCCCCTACGGCTGCCCAAAGCCTGATGATGACCAATTCTGAATTGCAGTTTATTCTGGCCGAAGCCGCTGAAAAAGGATTTATTACCGGCGACCCGGCCGTCTATTACCAGAAAGGCGTGCAGGATCAGTTCGATTATTATGCCAGCAGAATTCCCGATAACTACGTATTTCCCAAAGCTGCCGATGTGCAACCACCTGCCGCTTATTTTACCCAGCAAAGTGTAACTTATACGGGTACTCAGGAAGAAAAACTACATAAGATCTGGCTTCAGAAATGGCTGGCTTTGTTCAATTGCGGTTACGAAGGCTGGTCAGAATGGCGCAGAACCGGCGTACCTGAAATTGTAGCAGGACCCAACAGCCTGGGGTTTGTTCCGGTAAGATTTATTTATCCGCTGTCAGAGCAGAACTATAACAAGAAAAATTACGACGCTGCTGTAGCACGGCAGGGAGCGGATAATACCCAGACCAGAGTGTGGTGGGATGTAAACTAAATCAAAAAAACTACAAGCTTAATTTAAGAAACCAAGCATGAAATATATTTATTTATTATCTATTTACTTCCTGTTTTTTCTCGCCGCACAGCAGGTATGGGCACAGGAACCCATTGTGTATTTGCCGCTGGACTCTACGCTGAACGATGCCAGCGGTAATGGTCTGAATGCTACTGATGCCGGTACCGAACCCGCTCAGTTCATCAACGATTCGCAGCGGGGTATGGTAGCGAAATTTCCAGTAGCCGCCCATGCTCAGTTTCCTTTAGATCCTAAACTGGACTTTGGTACCGGCGATTTTTCAGTCGCCTTCTGGATTAAAGTGGATACCACCACCATTCCCGGCAGCGACCCTGCTATTTTTACCAACAAAGACTGGGGAAGTGGAGGCAATCCCGGTTTTCTGGTAGCGTTGGACGGCGCTGATGATCCCGGTACTCACCAATGGACCGTAAACGTGGCCGATGGTACCAGTCGCCTGGACTGGGATGCCGATGACAATCAGACCCAAACCCTGGTGGATGGCAAATGGCATTTTGTGGCTGTTGCCTTCGATCGTGATGCTACCATGAATGTGTATTTTGATGGGGAACTCAAACAAACTGATCCGGCTGAGGATTCCAAAAACCTGACCCTGGTTCCAGGTGACCTGAGTCCGGATAATCTGCCCTTAACCTTAATGCAGGATGCTACCGGTGTTTACGGCAGCGATTTTGAAGGGTTTCTGGATGACGTGCTGGTGTATAACAGGGTGGTTACCCCCGACGAAGTATCCAATATTTTCGCGAATGGTTATTCCAAAAATCCGGCTTTAGGAGCTGATGTGTATTTGCCGCTGGACTCTACGCTGAACGATGCCAGCGGTAATGGTCTGAATGCTACTGATGCCGGTACCGAGCCTACCACATTTGTACAGGATTCTGAACGGGGTATGGTGGCTAATTTCCCGACGGCTGCTCATGCCCAGTTTCCCTTAGATCCGAAACTGGATTTTGGTACCGAAGACTTTACCATTGCTTTCTGGGTTAAAATAGATACCACCACCATCCCTGGCAGCGATCCAGCCATTTTTACCAACAAAGACTGGGGAAGCGGAGGCAATCCCGGTTTTCTGGTAGCGTTGGACGGCGCTGATGATCCCGGTGCTCACCAATGGACCGTAAACGTGGCCGATGGTACCAGTCGCCTGGACTGGGATGCCGATGACAATCAGACCCAAACCCTGGTAGATGGCAAATGGCATTTTGTGGCTGTTGCTTTCGACCGCGATGCTACCATGAATGTGTATTTTGATGGGGAACTCAAACAAACTGATCCGGCTGAGGATTCTAAAAACCTAACCCTGGTTCCAGGTGACCTGAGTCCGGATAACCTGCCCTTAACCTTAATGCAGGATGCTACCGGTGTTTACGGCAGCGACTTTGCTGCCATGTTAGATGATGTACGGGTTTGGAAAGGAAAAGCTTTAAGCGCGGAAGCTGTGATGGAAGCGTTTACATTCTCTGTGGGAATACCCGGCGGAGATGAAACCTATGGTGCCGATGTGTATCTTCCCTTAGATACTACACTGAATGACGAAAGTGGCAATGGCGTACATGCTACCGATGCCGGTGCTGAGCCCACTGTGTTCGTAGAAGATGAAATGCGGGGTCAGGTAGCTGAATTTCCTATCGCTGCTCATGCGCAGTTTCCGGAGGGCAACCCTTTTCTTGATTTTGGTACTGAAAATTTCAGTGTAGCGTTCTGGATAAAAATTGACCCGAACCTGCCCATTCCTAGCGATCCGGTAATTATCGGGAACAAAGACTGGGGAAGCGGAGGGAATCCCGGTTTTCTGGTGGCCCTGGATGGTGCCGATGACCCTGCGGCCCATTTGTGGACTGTAAATGCTTCGGATGGCGCTGGTGGCAGGCTGGACTGGGATGCTGATGACAATGCCACGCCCAATTTGAAAGACGGGCACTGGCATTTGGTAGCAGTAGCCTTTGATCGGGCCACTACCATGAACGTGTATTTTGATGGGGAACTCAAACAATCGGATCCGGCTGACGACTCTAAAAACCTGACTTTAATCGCAGGAAGTTTAAGCACAACCCTTCCTTTTACCCTGATGCAGGATGCTACCGGTGCGTATGGAAGCGATTTTGCTGCCATGCTGGACAATGTACGCATCTGGAAAGGAACAGCCATTAGTGCCGAGGTAGTAGCCACTATTTTCGCGGAAGACAAAGGTAACGGCGATGGTGGTGGTGGAGGTATTGTGTTGGGAACAGAACCACTGGTAAACAATCCAGAAGTACTAAAAGTATATCCCAACCCGGTACGCGGAGAGCAAGCCTTTTTCACAGTTCAGGTAGCCACTCCAACGGATGTAAGCCTAACGATTTACGACCAGCTAGGCAATGTAATCCAGTCGGTAGCACATAAAAAAGTGGCTGCCGGGGCGCATACCCTCACCTGGGATACTTCTGCTTATAAGTCCGGCTTGTATTTTTACCACTTGCAGGGCGCTGGTTTACTGAAATCCGGAAGAGTATTGCTGATGAAATAAGGCTGATATCTGAACTAAACATTTAAAAATCAAAAAAATGAAAAATACCAAATTACTCCTTTTCTATATCATCATCCTATCCCAAATCGGATTCCTTGCCGGATGCGATGAGCATGGCGATCCGCAGGGAGATATCCCTTTGAACGACCAGCAAAAAGCTACCGTATCGATGCGGGGTGTATGGGCACAGGCTTCTGATGTATCGCTGCCCACCGGAACTACCGAGGGTGTGCTGGATAATCTGATCCTGGAATTCCGGATCGACGACAATTACAATCCCAGTACTTTCTCAGCCTCAGGCGCGGACTACCTGTTCAGTGCGGCCGATGGCCTGTGGAACTGGGAAGATGCCACTACCACCACAAAAATTGAACTGGAAAATGTAACGCCGATCTCCCAGATTACAGTGCTGAAAGAAACTGGCACCATCCGCGTATCTTTTGATTATGCAGGCGAGCAGGGCGGTCGGTATGCTGGTGTGGGTGAATATGGTGTAACCTTACGAAAAATAGAACCCTGATTGAATTTTATGCGCGCTTTTAAACCATTTCATTTATATTCATGAAAATCATAAAAGTTAAATCATTCCATATTTATCCGATACTTATTAAAATAAAAATGAAGATCCTGATTTTATATCATTACCTTCTTTTACCATTCATTTTGCATTCACAGCCCAAGTGTTCCATAAAAATGACCAGCGGCAAAAAGCTATCCGCTCATTCGTTTTGTCTAATGGCATGTTTTTCTATGTTACTTATTTCCTGTTCCAACGCAAAAGAAGATCAGGCAGCAGCCATTGGGATTAAGCATGTAATTGTAATTGGAGTAGATGGATTGAGCCCCAATGGAATCGTGAACGCTGATACACCCGTACTGGACACCCTGATGAAAAATGGCGCATATACGCTGAATGCTCGGGGGGTGTTGCCTACCAGCAGCAGCAGTAACTGGGCTTCTATGGTTTCAGGTGCCGGACCGGAACAGCATGGCATTACCTCTAACGATTGGGAAAGAGATGACCGTCCTTATCCGCCTGTGGTAACCGGAACCGAGGATATTTTTCCTACCATTTTTGGAGTAGTCCGCAAGCAACGCCCTGATCTGGAAATCGGGGCTATTTATCATTGGTCGGGCTTTGGCCGGCTGATAGAAAAAAGTGCCCTGAGCTTTGATATGAATCCGGAAACAGAACACGCGACTGCCGCAACTGCTGTTCGGTATATTAAAAACAAAAAACCGGGTTTCCTTTTTGTTCATTTCGACCATGTAGACCATGCCGGACATGAATTCGGCCATAAAACGAAGGCTTACTATGAATCAGTAACCGTAGCCGACTCATTAATTGGCAGCATCATTCAGGCCACTAAAGCGGCTGGTATCTTCGATGAAACCACTTTTATCGTTTCAGCCGACCATGGTGGTATTGGTTACGGGCATGGCGGACAGAGTTTGGATGAACTGGAAATCCCTTTTATTGTATATGGAAAAGATGTAAAAAAGTGCAATCTGATCAAAGAAAGCGTGTACACCTACGACAACGCGGCTACCGCAGCATTTATGCTGGGTGTAAAGCAACCCTATGCCTGGATTGGCAAACCGATAAAAAGCGTGTTTGAAGGATACCCTGAACCGGAAATCGGAGCGCAAAAGGGATTAATTGCCGCCCCCATCATTTATCCGAAACCTGATTTGTATGAACCTGCCGGTGGTTTATTTGTAGATAAAACTCCTGAAGTTAAAATTGAATCGGTTACTGAAAACGCCGAAATATACTATTCCCTGGATGGTTCGGAGCCTACTCGACAGTCGGAAAAATATAATGGGCCTTTTCAGCTAAACAAAAGTGCGGTGGTACAGGCCAAAGCGTTTTCGGGAGAGAATGAGCAAAGCAACGTGACAGAAGCTTTCTTCCGCCTGGTAAAAAGTAATGCGAACAACGGGGTAAAATACAGTTATTATGAAGGTAACAACTGGCAGTTTCTGCCGGTATTCGCTACCCTGAAACCGGTACAAACCGGCACGAAATACCAATTCAGAATAGACGATCTGAATGAAAAAGAAGGGCGGTTTGGTGTTTGGTTTACCTCATTTCTGAAAATTGATACGGAAGGTACCTATCGGTTTTATACCACCTCCGACGATGGCAGCAAATTATATATTGATGGCGAAGAAGTAGTGAATAATGACGGCGACCATGGGGCTATCGAAAGAATGGGGGAAATTACATTAAAGCCCGGTTTGCACGAAATTACTGTAGAATATTTTAATAAAGCTGGTGGCGGCTGGCTGGATGTGTATTACAAAGGCCCCGGCATCGTGAAACAGATTATTCCTGCTGACCATCTCTTTTTAAGTAAAAAATAATCCTCTGATTTTCCTTTACCGAACCCCGGCGTTATAGTTATTCCGGGGTTTTCTTATTTCAAAAAATCACTAAAAACTCCTTCGATAATAGAAATATATTCTGATAAATTGCTTATTATAATTTCTTTAGAGACTGTTTAAAAATACAATTCAGAAATTTTTAAGCATGAGGCGGATCATGGCAATTTGTATAAACGCCTCACTATTTTTTACTTTTCTTTCATAATCCACTGTCAATCTTCTTTGGGCTGTAATCCAAGCAAAAGTACGTTCTACAACCTATCGTTTAGGCAATGGATAAAACAATCTGATACCCAATGGCTTGTTGACAATTTGTAGTATCCAACCTACGGCTTTAATTGTGTTCTTCACCCAGTTTTCAAATTCACCTCTATAGCCTGCCTCAGCAAAGATGACTTTGAGTCTAGGGAAATCGCCACATTGACTAAAAAGCCTGTTGAACACAAAACCAGCCTCCTTTCTCTCATCAATACTGGCTTTATATACTACTTACTATACTCAATATCAATCCTAAAGTATCTACTATAATATGTCTTTTCCTTCCCTTGATATGTTTAGCCGCGTCATAGCCTCTCTGTCCTCCCAGAAAAGTAGTCTTTACGCTTTGACTATCCAGTATGGCAGCTGATGGACTCTCTTTTCTTCCCTTTTTACAGCGTACTAATTCTCGTAAGCCATCGTGTACATCTTGCCAGAGACCTGTGCGCTGATACTTACTGAAATAATAATATACCAACTGCCATGGAGGTAAATCTTTTGGCATCATGCGCCAGGGTATTCCTCCTTTGGTAATGTAAAAAATGCCATTCCATATCGAGCGTAAACTGTATTGCCTGGAATGAAATAAAAGACGGCACACATTTGACGGTGGGCTTTGACGGCAAAGGGGTGCCTATCCGTGGTAGTGAAACAGGACGAATCCGGGAAAGCACCCCTACCCGCCTGGGCAAGGGAAAGAACAAAGATGTGAAGCGGGAGGCTACGGTGAGTTTGAGCGGTTCCTCGAGCGATTGTTTTCACCCCCTAATGTAGTAAAGAAAACCACTGGGTTACAGCCCGTTCAAAAACACTTTGGCACGAACATAAGCATCTTCGGGCGTTTCTCTCGGACAAGAAACAAGCTATCAACTACGGTATAGGGAACCTGTTGAAGCGTGATGCCGAGGGCCAAAAACCTATTGTGGTATTGATAGACGGTGACCGCGCTTTGGAAAAGGCAGTCAGAAATTCCGCCCAGGCTTACGCAATAGGGCAGCGCATAGCCGCTTACATTCTAGATTTTATCCATGTGCTGGAGGTAGCCAACGCGCTATGGGGCGAAAATCATCCCAACCGTTCCCCCTGGGTTAGAAGTCAGGCTGCCCTGTTGCTCAATAGTGGGCATCCAGAAGTCCTCAAGCAGTGGCAAGCCATCCTTGAGCAAAATAATCTATCAAAAAACCAACACTATAACGTGCGACGGGCAATTACTTATCTGGGAAATCATCAGCATATGGTGGATTATAAAATGTATTTACAGCAAGGCTTTCCTATTACCACTGGGGCGGTGGAAAGTGCCTGTGGCCATTTTGTGAAGAGCAGGATGGAACGCGATGCCATGCATTGGGGTAAAGAAGGTGCCCAGAAAACGCTCAATATCCGAGCTGTAAAGAAAAATGGGGATTGGGATAGCTACATGGAAAATTTTATCAATAAAGAACAACAAAAACTTTATAAAAAGGCTGCTTAGTCTGCCCCCAATATGTTATAAGTACCATGACAAAATTAGTTATAATTTTGATTATAATTTGAGAAGTTCATTCTCCATTCTTTCCCAACAGCATCAAATATTCTATTGACCGCATAAAACAGGGCATCAGTTTCTTTATAATCTTCAGGTTTAAGTTGT
>JBGTIS010000351.1:0-20346 GCA_041745535.1 Cyclobacteriaceae bacterium
ATGATTCTACTAATGAAATACAGGACTTAACCCTGAGCAGTAATGAATTGAAAATCACTAACAACGCTTCTGCTACCGGTATTGACCTGGCGCCTTATTTGGATAATACTGACAGTCAAACGCTAACACTGACTGGAAATAGTTTGAGTATTTCCGGAGGAAACAGTGCTGATTTAAGCAGTATTGCCGGTACCACCTATACCGCTGGCGACGGTATCTCTATTACAGGAACCACCTTAGCCACCAAAGTAGACAATACCACCATTGGGTTTGATACTTCTAAGAATCTTAAAGTTGTAGATAATGGTATTTCGGACCCACAAATTGCCGATGTGGCTCCTTCCAAATTAACAGCTGATGGCGCTGTAAATGGAGATGTGCTTAAGTACAACAGTACTTCCGGTAAATGGGAACCCGTGGCGCCTTCTGCTACTGTAGGCACCAAATATTATAGCGTTGATCCTACTGATTTTGTCGGGGTTGATGGAGCTACTGATGTGAAATACAATGGCATAGATGGCACAGCAATATATGATGGCTCTCATCATGTTGCGCCCATCCATTTACCTCATGGTTGCATAATTACAGAAATTGAATTTTATGTATATGATGCAATTAATGGAGGAAAAGATATCACTTGCAAACTACAAAGTAAGACATTAAATTCAGAAACTGCCACAAACCTTGTATCCAGTAAAACAACGGCTAGTCCAGGGGATAAAACACTTACCGCTCCAGGACTTAACATTACTGTTGATAATAGTGTGAATACTTACCGGATTAAGATAGAGGTTACAGATAGTACCCATAAATTATATGGTGTAAAAATCACCTATACTGAATAATTAAAAGAAGATATTGGTCTTCTCTTGTTTCTGTTCTGCTCTCCAAATAAATTAAATATCTGCAACAGGTATTTCTTTTTAGCAAGGAATAATTTGTTAAATTAATATTAATCGGTGTAGCCCTCACAGGCAGACAGGTAAATATAAATTTGATTATTGTGTATGAGCCTGCCAACAACAAAATTGTGATTCACGGTGCTCAGGCCATCTCAGAAGCTTTAATGTAGCAAAGCGAAACCATGCCGGTAACATCGGACCTTTCCTAAACGGTATCAATTTCAGCACTATTCAAAGGCTCCTTACGTACAAGTGGCCTTTGCGACAATCACAGATTTCACTCATCATAATTCGGCCGGTCTGATGGATTATCCTTGAAAATAAGTCGAGAATTTATTATATTCTGACTGTCAGATTTTTCAGCTACTTCCAGGGGTGTGAAGGCAAGTTTGTGTCATATTTTTTTTAGGAAAAGAAAACAAATTATGATGACAACCGAACAGAGTCGCCAGTTTATTGGGGAGTACATTGCAGCAATCAATTCCGATAAATCTGATGAAACCATCGACAAATATGTGGCAGATCCAAATTTAAAAGGGCATATTATTATTTTTGAAGCCAGTATGCCCGGCTTTCAGTTTATACCTGAGGATATATTGGCAGATGGCAATAAGGTAGCTGTCCGCTGCACGTTGCAGGGAGTGCATCAAGTAGAGTTATTCGGAGTAACCTCCAAAGAGCGGAAAGTGCGAATAGATGCCATCATCATCTACGAACTCGCAAACCACAAGGTTGTAAAACACTGGATACAAGCCGAGCCTGTAACAGTAATGCGGCAAATTGGAGTTTTGCCTGTTCCAGACGACTACGTATGAGTGAATTTTTCTCAATAGCCGTAAAAACTCAACGCTTTAGGTAGGTATGGATACTGAAATACAGGCTTGCTACCTTGTTAGCCAAAACCTTTTGCTACCGGAATTTTACCAGACCCATTCCGAAAATTCTGGTTGCTTTGGCAAAAGCAAAATAAACGCATTCAGAAAGCCTTTTCCCGATCCGGAGGTAGAATGCGAGCGGGTAAATTAATTTATTCCCTCCTTTACAGAACAGATTCGCTGTGCCTGATTTTCACAATAACCGATTTAGAAATGGGCTGATTGCTTTTCCGGGCCGACCGATTATAGGGCACTAGTACATTGGCCTCAGGAAAATAGGTGGCCACACATTGCCGGGGAATGCTGTAGGCTACTACCAGGAAATTTCTGGCTACTCTTTCAACGCCGTCATAATAACTGAAAAGATCTACTACATCTTCATTTTTCAAATTCATGGCAGCCATATCTTTTTCATGCATTAATACCACCCGACGGTGATAATGAATGCCCCGGTACCGGTCGTGCAGCCCATAAATAGTAGTATTGTACTGGTCATGACTTCTGATGGTCATCATTAAAAAGTCATCAGCACTCAGCACATGATTTGGATTTTTATTGATGGTAAAATTAGCTTTTCCCGTATCGGTTTTAAAATCCCTTTCCCGGGCACCATTGGGCAAATAGAATCCCCCCGATTGCCGTACCCGTTCGTTGTACCTTTCAAATCCAGGTATGGTCTGCTCGATGACATCACGAATATAATCGTAATTGGCAACCAGTTTATCCCAATCGACGGTGCTATCGCTACCCAAAGTGGCCTTGGCCAGTTCAGCCACAATTTTCGGTTCGCTCATTAAATGGAGCGAGGCAGGTTCTTTACTCCCTCTGGTTTGGTGGACCACACCTGTGGAATTTTCTACCGACAAAAACTGAGTACCACTTTCCTGCAAATCGAGTTCTGTCCGGCCCAGACAGGGAAGAATGAGGGCGGTTTTTCCGTGTACCAGATGGCTGCGGTTAAGTTTGGTAGAAACCTGCACGGTCATCAGGCATTGCCGCAGGGCTTTGGCCGTATATTCGGTATCAGGAGTTGCCGATATGAAATTCCCGCCCATTCCCATAAAAAATCTGGCTTTTCCCTCCGTCATGGCCTTCATGGCATGTAACACATCATAGCCGTCTTTAGTCGGAGGTTCAAAATGGAAAGCGTCTTTTAGGCGCTGGGCGAATTCTGGTTTCAACTTTTCCCATATGCCCATGGTACGGTCTCCCTGCACATTGCTATGACCCCGGACGGGACAGGTTCCCGCTCCTGGCTTTCCAATGCTACCTTTCAATAGTAGCAGGTTCACAATTTCCCGTACGTTATCCACTCCATTCTCATGTTGGGTAAGTCCCATGGCCCAGCAAACGATGATCTTCTGTTTGGCAGCCAGTAAGGTTGCTGTTTCCTCCAGTAAATTTTTCGGAATTCCAGTCTGGCCGATCAGAGCATCGAGGTCATACTCTTTCAGATTAGTAATCAGGTTTTCATACCCGGTGGTATCAGACTGTATAAAAGCGTGATCCAGTACAGTGCCCGGCTGTTCACTTTCCTTTTCCAACAGCATTTTCATCAGAACTTTCAGCAGCGGTACATCCGCATTAAGTCGTATCTGAAGAAAAATATCAGTCAGGGTAGTGCCGTTTCCCAACATATCCAGCGGGTACTGCGGGTGTTTGAAACTGATGAGCCCGGCTTCGGGTAAGGGGTTCACCGATATTATTTTTGCTCCGTTCTTCTTGGCAATACCCAGGGCGGAAAGCATACGCGGATGATTGGTACCCGGATTTTGCCCCATAATCATGATCACTTCCGCCTCATAAAAATCTTCCAGTTTTACCGATCCCTTGCCAATGCCTACCGTTTCGGTAAGTCCCGTACCGCTGGATTCGTGGCACATATTGGAACAGTCGGGCAGATTATTGGTACCAAACTGCCTCACAAAAAGCTGGTATAAAAAGGCGGCTTCGTTGCTGGTACGGCCGGATGTGTAAAAAATAGCCTCATCCGGCGAGCCCAATGCCCGCAATTGTTGACCAATAAGCTGGAAAGCATCCGGCCAGCTAACCGGTTCATAATGAGTACTCCTTGCCTTCAGCAGCATAGGCTCGGTGATTCTACCGCTTTTCCCAATTTCATAATCGGTCCAACTCAAAAGTTCTTCCACTGAGTGCTTCTGAAAAAACGCGGCATCAGCTTTGGCTGTAGTTGCCTCTTCTGCCACAGCCTTGGCTCCATTTTCACAAAATTCTGCTACCGAACGATGGTCATCAGGATCCGGCCAGGCACATCCCGGGCAGTCAAAGCCATGAAACTGATTGATGCGGGTCATCAGTTTGGTGCCTTCCACAACCCCTACTTCTCCATATACATGTTTTACAGAATTGGTAATGGCAGGAATTCCACCCGCTACCTTTTTAGGTTGGACAAGCTTGATTTTGTGTTCTTCAGCAGGAAGTTTAGATGTCTCTGACATACTATTTTGTAATTTTATTTCACGTTATATGCTTATACTGATTTTTCTTTGACTGTCACCCGGTGATGTCCGCTGTATATATTAAATCTCCGATCCCGCACAAAACCGAGCAAAGTCATATCATATTGCCGGGCCAGATTTACTGCCAGGTTGGAAGGCGCACCCACAGCAGCCATCATCGAAATGCCCGCCATCAATGCTTTTTGTACCAGTTCAAAACTTACCCTGCCACTTAATAATACAAAACTATGCTGTAAAGGCAACTGGCCCTGTACCAAACAGGCCCCGATGAGTTTATCCAGCGCGTTGTGTCGGCCTACATCTTCGTGCCACAGCAGCAGTTGACCCTGTGGGTTGAGCAGGCCCGCGGCATGCAAACCTCCGGTATATTCAAAAACCAGTTGTGCTTTTCGCAGTATGCCCGGCGCCTGATGGATCACATCTTCTGCTACTGTAAAGGGGATAGCGGCAGATTGCGGGCAAATCGTTTCAATAGCTTCTATAGATGTTTTACCACAAACGCCACAACTGGAGGTGGTATAAAAATTCCGCTGAAGCCGTCGCAGATCCACCTGCACTTCAGGAGAAAGCTCTATCCGCACCACATTTTCGCGAGAAGGTTTCTTCCCCAGGTCCTGGCAATAATGGATACTTTCTACCTCCTCATACTGGTGAATAATGCCTTCGGTATACAGAAATCCTAAAGCCAGTTCAAAATCATGACCAGGGGTACGCATGGTAACCGAAATATTACTTTGTTGTCTGTGGCTGGCAGGCCCATATCCCAACCGAATTTCCATGGGTTCTTCCACCGCCAGCAGGTCAACCTGTTCTGAGGTTGTGCCATTTACTTTCACTATTTTCGCATGCTGCACGCTCGTATTCATTTCAGGGTCTTTTCAATTATCAATAATTCGCGCTTCATTTTTAAATTTTAATAGCCTCATGAAAGCGGGAAATATCCTCCGGTTTACCCGCCAGGTACAGGATATCATTTTGCTTGATCTCGGTATCGGGTTCAATGATAGAAAGGTAATCCTCATCTCGCTGAATGGCCAGTATGTTTACGCCATATTTAGAACGAATTTTTGATTCATCAATTTTCTTTCCCACTACTTCTTTATTGCCATTCTGTACCCGTATCGACGAAATATTCATATTGGGCAAGGTTACCCTCGAAATGCTGTTGTGAGACATTTCCTGTGGTCTTAACATTTCATAATTGTCGGACCGAATATTTTGTACAAATCGTTCAATTTCATCCTGTGGAATCAAATATTTGTGCAGCAACCTGGTGAAAATTTCAACGGAAGTCTCAAATTCTTCCGGAATCACCTCACTGGCACCCAACCGCAACTGTTCACTCATTTCGTACATAAAACGGGTCCTGACAATCAAATGCACGGTAGGGCAAATAGACCGGATGCTGGTTATCACTGCTTTGGTGGCCGGTGGATCAGAAATGGCGATGATGGCTACCCGGGCACTATACACTTTTACATGTTCCAGAATAAAATGATTGGTAGCATCGCCATACAATATAGGCTCTCCTTTTGCACTTTCCTGCCTGACGGTATCTGCATTCATTTCAATAATCACATAAGGAATTTTGGCAAATTTTGCCGCCTGCGCCACATTTCTGCCATTCACCCCATAGCCGATAATGATGGTATGATCTTTCAGGTCATTTATGATCTGTTCATTGGCCTGATTACCATTGTTTCCTCCCAGTTTCGCTATGGTATCAGATAAAGTAGTTTTGGAAAACAACCTAGAAACTGTCTCAGAATGTTGGATCACAAAAGGCGTAATGGCCATAGAAAGTATGGAAATGGCTAGAAAGTACTGGTTATTGGTTTCGGTAAGCAGTTCATAACTCAATCCTACCTTTGACAAAATAAACGCGAATTCTCCTACCTGAAACAGACTTAAGCCGGTGAGGATGGCGGTACGCAACGGGTATTTTAAAATCAGGGCTGCTATGCTGGCAATGATCGCTTTTAAAAGCATAACCAGCACTAAAATTCCTAATATCAGAAAGAAGTGATCGATCAGGAATGAAACGTTCAGAAGCATTCCTATAGATACAAAAAAGAAGCTGGTAAATATTTCCCGGAAAGGGATGATAAAACCGGTAGCCTGGTAGCTGTAATCAGATTCAGAGATAATTAATCCTGCCAGAAACGCCCCTAATGCCAGTGACAAACCAATGCTGGAAGTTGCCCAGGCCACGGCAAAGCAAATTACCACCACAAACAAAATGAATAACTCCCGGCTTTTGGTTTTGGCTACTTCGTGGAGCAGGAATGGAATCAGATAGCGGGCTCCGAATAGTACAATAAGGATTACAGCCCCGGCTTTCAACAGTAGTTCCAGCAAAACCAACCAGATGTTACCTTCCTGACCAGATAACATGGGGGTTAACAGCATCATCGGCACCACGATGATATCCTGAAAAATCAGAATCGCAAGGGCAATTTTACCATGCGGACTATTTACCTCATTTCTCTCCTGCAGCAGTTTGAGTACAATAGCCGTACTGCTTAATGAAAACACAAATCCCAGAAACAGGGCACTATTAAACTCAAAACCTGCCCAAATCATAACCAGGGCCGTTACCAGAATAGTTAACCCAACCTGCACAGTGCCTCCGATAAACACAGAGTTTTTGATGGCGGCAAGGCTCTTCAGTGAAAACTCCATTCCGATAATAAACAGCAACAAAATTACCCCTATTTCCGACAGCACCTCCACTTCATGCGAAGCGGATATAAAGGCCAGTCCATGCGGTCCGGCAATGATTCCCGTCATCAGATAACCTAAAATAGTAGGTAAATTAAGCTTCTGAAACAGGTAAATTACCAAAACAGAAGCGCCTAAAATGATGGTAATATCGGTGAGCAGTGGGATTTCCATAAGTCTCTAAAAAATCTTTCGTGTTTAAAGATGAAAAAACGGGCAATGAGTCCCAATAGAAATCAGTTAAATAATTTACTTTTTTTCCTGAGATCAGATTGTCCTGGAAATCTATTTATTAACTCCCTATCCTACCCATTGGTTTAATATTACTTATGCGAACGGCAGAATTAATTGTTATTCCCTTTCAGTTTATCTGTGGAAGCTGGTCTATCGATCGGATTTTAATGTTTCGATAGAAAACTTCCGCGGCTTCAGATTGTATCTGGATTTTCCCTTTGGTCAGTGACATTTTTTCATTGTTTACCGTTTGCCCTGAATTTTGCGGTGCCATGGTTTTCACCCCATTCACTACATGCAGGCTGGCCCCTCCAAAGCAGTACAAATCAATGGTATTCCATTCGCCGGTAGGTTTCTCGGCATCGGGATATTTTTTACAATGTCTGCCCACCTCACTAACCTGACTGAAGGTGAGCAAAGGTCCGCTTTGGTCGTATTGGTAGGTACTGTCTTCGTTCAGTTTCGCATGGATATCGAACGTGGCGCCGGCTACGCCCCAGTAATCGCCACAATCGCCTTCCTGTATCTGAAATTCCTGTGATCGTAACCAAAACATATCTTCATCACCGTGCTGTCCTACGGCATGGTACAACAAGCCGCTGTCTCTTTTTTCGTTTTCCTTCGGATACCATTTTAATTCGCCCCATTTGAACTGCAGTTGCAAATGGTAATTTTCAAATTCCTGCTTTGTTGAAATACCTCCCCAGATTTCCCCGGAAACTCGCAGTACCTTTTCACCATCCAGACTAACCACTTTAAAAACGCCGGCCGTATCGTTATTTAAGCCCAATGCAGGTTGTTCACGAATATTGTCCCAGGTAATGCCTGGTTTAAACTGAGGCCCCAGGTAGGTGTCCCAACCCGCTAGATCAGAACCGTCGAACAATACCTGCCACTTATCTTCCGATGTGTTCTGTGAAGGCGAACAACTCATAAGGGTACAAAAACCTGTAAACAGCATCATTATCTTATGTATCCGTATCATAGGTGTGCTCTAATTTTTAAAACATTAAATATACAACACGCTGCCTTATTCTTTATCATATACCAGGGTAGATTTCGATAAACCCCGGAAAGAATTGACGGTTTGTTCAATGAATAGTCTATTGCCCTTTCTTTCCAGTTTCCACACTTCTTCTCCTGTGACTTCTCTTGCGTTCCCACCTGCGTTAAAAGTTACCTTTGATTGTATGGTGAGTATATCTTTGTCGGATGACCAGTTGGCATTTTGTACGCGGGGCGCATTAAACATAGTTGATTTCATGTCAGACCCATCACCCATAATGAGTTGTTTCCTGATTTCATCCTCTGTCCATTCCACCTGCATAAAAGATTCCATGGCAAGCTTGTCATCTACCTGGATAATATTCATTTTGTAGAATACCCCCGACAGACCGGCATTCTGCATTTTGCTTTCATAAGGATTGAATACCCAGGTTCCCGAAAAGTCAGCTTCCTGTTTCAGGTTTACAGGCGGCAGCCCGGCTACTTCACGCAAAGGGGTAATCAGGCTGGCGTAGGTACTATCTTCTTTAAACAGTACCCGTGGGTTTTTGATATAACTATCGTATTGTGCCCTGGGGGTAAGGCTGGCCATACCCGACCAAATCACATAAAACGTCCAGTCGTGCTGGGTTTCAAGCACTTCTAGGGTAGGTGGAACGCCAACCTCTCCCAAAGCCAGTGGTTTGCCCTGGGCCAATGCTTTCAGATCGGTATAGTAGGTAGGATTAAAGTCGCTGCCGTACACATCCAGCGACACGATATCCAGGTGTTTATTGCCAGGATAATAGTTTTTAAATTCCCGGCCGGGCTGACTGGGCCGGTCTACACTCCACATCCAGATCAGGTTGTTCAGTTTATGGTGTTTTACCATCCTGTCGAATATTTGCCGATATAGCCTTTCGGTTGTGTATTGTCCCTGATACCGACCACCCCACCAAAACCAGTCCCCATTCATTTCATGATAAGGCCTCCACAATACCGGTACGTGCGCTTCCTGTAATTGCTTCAGGAATCTGGCGATCTCATCTACCTGGGCTATCCACTGCTTATACAGTTTGGTGCCCGGTGTTAAGATATCCTGAAATTGCTTTTCGGGCAATTTACCCTGTACGCTGGTCAGCGCCATGGAATCGGCTCCGGGAAGGGGTTGGAACGTAATCGGTTCCACCGCAGTGGGCGGTACGGCATGCCAGCACAATGTTATGATGGAACCAAGTTTATGTTGGCGGATAGCTTCTTCCACAATGGCCGGCCGCGACAGATAAGAATCTTTGTCACCCTCTTGGGCAAACCCGAAATCCTGGCTCCACACTACCGGGGTTTTACCAATGTATTCAGCTGCGAACTGAGAATTTCTATCTCTGGAAATCGGAAAATTATGCTGGCCCGATAAGGTATGGTTACCGCTGATTGAATAAATCAATTCCAGTAAAGCCTTTGCTTCCGGTGAAGCGTTGGGCGTTACCGGTTCCTGCTGCCGCGCAAAGACCAGACAGGAGAAAAAAAACAAGATAAGAGTCAGGAAAAAGGTAGTTTTCATATGCATTGGAGGGGTGTGTTCCGGTTGGCTGAAAGTACAAGGAATTTTACTGAATTCAAAAGGCATAACCCTACAGCATTTCGGGAAAGTAATGGCTGAATTATTTCGGTATTGAAATTAGTTTTTCCTAAACTGGCACAAATTGGAACAAGTTGTTAGTTTTAGAGGAAATATGAATATTAAAAAGCTTTTCGGCCAGATTCACCTATGGATTGGCGTAACAATTGGTCTGCTCTTTTTTGTTATTTCCCTATCAGGTGCCCTGTACACCTGGGCTCCGGAAATCAGCAGGATCATTTACCTCCAAAAAGTTGAGCCGCAGGATGCACCCTTTGTTTCGGTTTCTACCCTCAAAACAACCCTCGACCGTGAATTTCCGGAAGGTGATTTCAGAACGGCACTTTACAAAGACAAAGCCAGTACCCTTGAGGTTCTATTGTTTGGACAAGGCACCTATTACTATGCTTTTCTGAATCCATACACCGGCGCGCTGGTGCATTTGCAGGACATGAACAAAGGTTGGCTGAACTACCTTAAATTTTTACATCGCAATCTGATGCTGGGCGATTTGGGCCGACAGATTGTCCATTGGGTTACCCTGTTGTTTCTGGTGATGATGATTACGGGGATGGTGATGTGGTGGCCACCAAATAAAGATGGACGCAGGCAGCGCTTAACCATCCGGTGGGGCGCCTCTCCCAAAAGGCTCAACTATGATTTGCACGATGTATTGGGCTTTTATGCTACCTGGATTTCAATTTTCAGTGTAATTACCGGCCTCTTCTGGGGCTTTGAGATCGTGCGTGATGCCCTGCGTAGCACTACCGGCGAAAATGCAATCAGTTATGAAATACCAGCCTCTGCCGAACCGGAATTACCAGCCACCTTTGATCAGTTTGCACTGATCGATAGCCTGATGCTGGTTTTCCGGGAAAGATATCCGACCCAATCGATCAGAATCAGCAATCCACATAAGGAAACAGACCCCATTCAGGTAGATGTAATGGCACCCGACCTGCTGGTGTATAACACTGATTTCCATTATTTTGACCGCTATACCGGCAAACGTCTCGTCGGGAATTTTGAAAATGGATTGCATGCGGACGCCAGTCTTTTTCATACCCTGCACGGATTGGTATATGACATTCACTTTGGTACCATGCTGGGGCTTCCTGGTAGGCTGTTGGTGTTTTTCGCGTCCCTGATTGCCGCTTCGCTTCCCATTTCAGGATTGATTATCTGGGCAGGCAAAAAGAAGAAATCTCGGGTCAGATACAGGAACTCATAACTTTCAGGTAATTTCTCTTTCGCTAAGAACGATTATTATCTTCAATGACTACCAGGTTCTTTCCACTTCATGAAATTCCATAGATACCAACCTGAGCGTACCGTCAGCAAACAATTCTATGTCTTTACTTTCGGGAGTAAAGGCAAACTGCTCGGTGTAGGAAAATATCCCTTCATTGGCAAACACTTCCAGTTGCCCCCAGTCAACCAGTAACCTGATTTTTATGTGATTGGCCTGGTCGGGCAAAAGGGATTTGGACAATAAGGTTTTGTCAGCCACATGATAAGCAATGGTTTTATTGGCCACTTTAAATCCAAATCTGCTGGCAGCGGCATCGGTCAGCTCAAACTCTGCGATAAGGTCAAACTTCTTAGACTTGACCTCAGCAAGCAGGTTGGTATAGGGGGTAATTTCCTGACTGTTCCATGTTTTTGTACTTTGATAAATTGATTCGATTTCCGCAATGGGACTCCGGGTCAGTCTTTGCTGTCCCTCATAGGTTACCAGACCCAGCGACACGGGGAAGGTGGCATTTCTTTCCCATACGGTTTCACCTACCCCGCCATTCCAATGATCCATCCAGGCTATTTGTATAATCCGACTATCGTTGTCGGGCAAATTGCCCATGGGGAAGGTCTGGGCGGCATAAAAATCGGGCCCAACATCCATGATCAGGGTATCCTGCCCTTCGTCTTTGGTAAAGGTAATACCATCAAAATCTCCAACCAGATAAGAACCATTGGCATCCTGAAGTACCCATTTTTTATTGTTGTTCTCACCATTAACAGGCAGTTGATAAAAATCAGGGCATTCATACCCAAAGTTTACATTGCTGAGGGAATCCCAGTTAATCAGGTCGGCAGAACCATAAAAGGTGGTACCGTTTTCGTAAAGGGCCAGTATCCATTTGGAAGTAGGAGCATGCCAGATCACACAGGGGTCGCGCGGATCGGCCCCATCGGTGGCATTGGCTACCGGATTGTTGGCGTAATCGTGCCAGGTTTTGCCCCCATCGTTGCTCCAGGCCAGGCAGGTACCGGCTGCGGTACCGGTATAAATGGCTACCATGGCCTCTTTGGTTGAACCGGTTATTTTCTCCGCCATCGGCCCTGAAACCACCACCGCACTGCCTGAATATACCTGATCGCCCGACACATTGCGAATGGCCTCGGCAGGTAAGAACGACTTTTGAGGTATCAGGGCAACACCTTCGTCCTGCCAGTGCAGCAAATCGGTGCTGGTGGCATACCCGCCGTGCCGGATTTCCTTGCCCCACTGGTAGATCATGTGGTATTTTCCATCCTGATACACCAACCCGTTGATGTCGTTCATCCATTCGGATTTAGGGCTGAAATGATACTGCCCTCGAAAATTTTCTTTATAATAAATGGTATCGCTGTGCGGATTATATTGCGCCTGTAATGGTGCGTGGCAGGTAAGTAACACCAGAACAATTAAAAAACTGTTTTTATGTAACATTTTAATCTCTTATTTCTAGGTTCAGTCAAAGTATTGTACGTTTTGTAAAAATAGCTAAATTTTCTTATTTTACCGGACCCTGAAAATCCGGTGCGCGGTCCATTCATTACCAAACATATCGGTGGTGCGCACGGTAACCAGGTGGGTGCCCGGTGTCAGAAAATCAGGGATCTTTGCTACCCACAGGTGTTGGGTTTTACTGGGACGTCCCATTTTCCCACCCAGTACCTGATCCAGAGGCTGACCGTCTACAGTTGTTTCCAGGTAAGCACTCAGTTTATGCATGCGTAATATCTGTGGGTCTACCGTTTTGGTAGGTCGCAAAGGATACCATTTGCCTTGTCGGTCAAACTGCATTTGTACGGTAGAACGGGCGGAGCCGGCGAATACATTCACGAGTACTTCGGTTTTCTTTACCTCCTGCTGCGGTATGTCTTCAGGCAGATAAATATTCATCTGGTAATCGGCCGGACGACGGGCTACTTTGTACCGGATGTCGTAGGTATTGCCGGCAAAGGTAATGACCGCATACCCATTGGGTGTACCGTCGTACATGGTAGCATTGGGAATACCCTGTTCGTCTTTCAGTCCGGCCCACCAGCTGCCGCTTACCGCCCCATTGATAAAATGATGGTGTGGGTTTTTGCCTTGCCAACCGTTGCCGCGATCCAGAAACAAATGGGACAGTTCGTGGAAGTGTGAAGCAATGGAGAAGGTATGAGGTCGTTTTTCTATCACTTCAAACAGCGCGCGACGATTACCGCAGGTGGTAATCGGGGCGTGCATCAGCAACACCACCAGCTTTTCTTCCGGCACATGCTGCAGGTAATTCCTTACAAAATCAATCTGATCGCTGGTAAACCGGGGTTTGAATCCACCTTTGGGTTTTGAATAGATATTATTTAAGGCAATGAAGACGACCTTACCATATTCAAAAGCATAGGTGCTGGGTCCGAAATACCGTTCAAAGGTTTCGTCGGCATACTGGTTGCTGGTAGCGCCCCGGTTGTTGTCATGGTTGCCAAATACATTGTACCAGGGTACTCCGATCTGGGCAATGCTGCCGGAAATTTCCGCGAACAGATTCGGGTCATCGGCTACGATATCGCCCAGGGTTACTCCAAAAGCGGCTTCCGTGCCAATGCATTCCTCCACCACATCATGGGTGATATAATTCACCTGTTCCAGCCCCCGGGCCTGGGTGTCGCCGAAGAACAGCGTTTGAAAACGGTGGTCATCGGATACTGTTTCCTCCGGTTCCCAGAGTGGAAAATCAATGGACGCCGGCAAAGGTCCGGTAGGCGCCACTCCTTCCGATGGAGAAGGTGGTGAACCTTTGGGTTTGTGCAGATAGTAATGCTGGGGAATCAGGTGGGCATTCAGGGGCAAGGCATACGCTGCCGGTTTGATGACGAAAAAGCCGGTATCATCGCCAGCGGGCAATTCCCATTGCCCTGCCCCATTGGTTGCGGCCACCTCTTTACCATTGGACACACAAACCTCAGCCAGTGGTTTTTCATCCGGGTCTTTAATACCATTCCGGTTAGCGTCCAGGAATACCACTCCCCGGGCTGTGGTTTGCGCAAAGGTATGGCTGTCTGCATACAGGCACAGGCAGAAAACGAATACTATCTTTCCGGTTTGCCATATGGACGCATGAAGCTGATTCATTTCCATCCGGTTTAAAGTGTTGATCTACAGTACAGGAAATTCTTACATTCAGGTTTTACCTTTTAATGTTCCTGGCTTTTTTGAACTTGCAATAAAAAACTGGACAAAAAGTTAAGCTGCTTTTTGATGTTGATTTAGTTTCATGCCATATTCATATGGTGTCATATACGCGAGGGATGCATGTATTCTCTGCCTGTTATACCATATTTCAATAAATTCAAAAACCTCAACTTTAGTAGTTTCCATACCTTTCATTTCTACCTGATAGATTAATTCTGTTTTTAAAGTTCCAAAAAAGCTTTCAGCTACAGCATTATCCCAACAGTTAGCTTTTCTACCGGGCGTCGGTCGCTCATGCTCTGGATCACTAGCGAGTTTGCTATGAGAATATCTCTAAATTCATGACATGCATACTGTACCCCCCTATCTGAATGGAATATTAACTCAGTAGTTATAGGTCTATTTTTTACGGCCATATTCCATGCAGGAACCACTGTATCGCAGGTTTTCATTGTCCGGCTTAATGCCCAACCAATAACTTTTCGATCCCCTAGATCCACTACAGTTGTAAGGTACAACCAACCCTCTAATGTTCTAATATATGTAATATCAGAAACCCAAGCTATACCAGTATATGCTGGCGCGAAATTTCTGTCCAATAGATTCTCAGCAATTGGATAGTTGTGGTTAGAATCTGTTGTCTGAACCGCTTCGGCGGACCGATCTAAACTTTTTATGTACAACACTCTTTATATTAGCTTTCCTCATGATCCTAGCAACTCTGGGTCTAGATATCTGTATCCCTCTTTTCCGAAGTTCATGGACTATTTTTGGGCTGCCATATCTTCCTTTACTTTTATTGTATATCTCCGTGCCACGGCGGCTCTGATGAGTATTAGAGCTTCCTGGTTGCGCACCTTTCTGGCAGAGGGTTTACGGGTTAGCCAGTGGTAAAAGCCGCTTCTGCTTACTTTAAATACCCTGCGCATCGGCTTCGGCCGTCCGATTCTCAACAGCAAACGTTGTTTGGTGCTCCTTCATGAATTGAAAAATTTGCTGTCGTTCCTGGAGAAAATGCTGACTGCCTTTTTTAAGATGTCTCTCTCTATTTCTGCTTCCCGAAGCTGTTTTTTTAATCTAAATATTTCTGCTTGCTCCGTATTTAAGGAGGGCTTTCCATGACCCGAAAAACTACCATTTTTGTTCTGTTGATATTCTCTTTTCCAACGACCTAACAATTCGGATCGAAGACCCAATTCTTCTGCAACCTCACTAGTTGGTTTACCAGACAGGCACAGCTCAAAAGCAGAAGCTATTTATCAGGAATTCTACGCAATGATTTTTCTCACAAATTTACAAGCTCTTTTGTTAGAAGACTGTCAAGAAGGAATTTATAAATGAATTTTCAGGACATCAGGATCTTTGCATTGAAAACAGCAATTGTTACACGATATTGGAAAAGAGTTTCATAATTCACAAATTTTATTTTTTTAAATGTTTTTCAAGAAAATTGCATTGAGCTTTGCTGGCTGAGTTAAATAACTCGCCCGGATAATACAGAAGTCCAAAGTGTCCGCCATCCATTTCAATTAATTCTTTCCGGGAAGTTATCTGGGCAAATACTAAACGTGAAACCGCAGAATTTGCACCAGGCATTTCATCCTCTTCCGCTATCATCATTAACACAGGTACTTTTATGAGATTTGCACATAAGCCTGGATGAAAGGTTGTTACAGCATTCGGATTAACGTAAGTGGCAGCGTTTTTCCAAAGCGTATTGTATCTTCCGCCATATTCAATAAACCAGCGAAACGCAGTCACTGGTAATAATAGCGAAGGAGTGCCAATTTGGTCGCTTGATACTACCGGCAGGGGCCCGTTAGTTGTATCTGGCTTTCCTTTTATATCTCCATTCCTGAAATAATCAAGCATGGATTTACGCAATGCTCCATCTTTATCAGCAGGTGGAGGATTTTCACCGCAGGCGGGAACCTGCACCACAATTGCTTTCACCCTATTTTCAGCAGCACCTACTAACAGTACTTCTGCACCACTCATGCTGTCTCCCCACAGTGCAATATAATTTTTGTCAACAGCGGGCTGCGTGCCTACATAATTTATTGCATCAACATATCCACGTGCCTGAAGCCATTTATTTATTTCCTGCCTTGGTAAACCATCGCTGATCCCGAAATTCAGATGGTCATACAACAATACGGCAAAACCAGCCTTGCAGAATTCTTCCGCATATTTGTCTGCAATCATGCCATTGATAGTTGCACTAAACCCATGAGCCATTATAATAATAGAATATGGTTCCGGTTTATTTTCAGGAAGATAAAGTCTTCCGCGAATAATTGAACCCTGCGAGGGAAATTCAACTATTTTATATTTAATCATTTCGATTGCCATAGCATTGAAATAAATAATAACTCCAAAAAGAAGAAAGAATATCTTTTTCATAAAGTAGTATTTTTATTTTTAAGCGCGGTCTTAAAATTTTCTAAAATTTATTGCCCCTGCCATGCCTTCGCTGAAAGATTCTGCGGGCAGGCGATTAAGCCCGGGGTCAAATCTTATTTCGATATCTGATCTCCGGGCCTACATTGCCAATTGGCATCTACCCTTCCATTTCGGCTATTTTTTTACCGACATGCGTTATAACCTCAGTGTATTCTTTTGTGGGACTGAGTTCCAAAAATTTAACATCTTCCAGGACAATCGCCGTATGGCCTGCGGGCCAATAATAGACTTCCCCTGCACCTACCTCTTCCTGTTTCCCGTCGTCATATATCAGCAATATTTTTCCTTCCAGTACATAACCCCAATGGGGGCTATGGCAACTGTCATTAGCCAACCCTTTCAATAAGGGCGTAAAATCTGTACCCTTTGGTAATTCGTTAAATCCTAAGGTCATACCTCCGCAATTCGGTATTGCACGCATAATAGTGCCGGGAGCTTCCATGATAACAGAAATGTCTTCTTTCTTGATTTTCATAATATTAGTTTGTTAAATTGGTTAATTGTTTAGGTGTTATATTCTGATTCACTCTGAAAAAATTATTGGGATCATATTGTAATTTGATCGCGGATAACCTCTCATAATTGTGCTTATAACTGGCTTTTACACGTTCCTGTCCCTCATCCATCATAAAGTTTGAATATGCTCCTCCTGCTGAATAAGGATGTAGTCCTTCCCAATATTCTTTACACCATTTTGTGATCTTATCAGCATTAGCCGGGTCGGGATCTACGCCTACAATAACCCCAGCATATTTAGCATCGCGATAAGCCCATGGAGTTTCTTCTTTTCTGATTGTACCTGCTGCGCCACTTATAGGATATAAATGCATTTGAGAAAGGGGTGTTGGTATCTTCGATCCAAATTCTAAATGCTTAGCCCTGACTTCTGCCCCTAATTCATTAAAAAAGTCAGCTCTCCAATACCATTGCAAACCCGGAGGAAACAAACCATCAAATAATGTTTGTAAGGCAGGATACGGCATTTCTCCGACATGTTCAAAAATTGGGTTCAGATCCCGAACTGGTTTAAATACTTCTTCAAATTTAGCAGGGTCGCCTGTATAGCACCAAACGATACCACAAAATTGCTTGTTATGAAGGTTATCTGGAAAAGGAGGGCCCGGAATGATTAATGTAGCAATAAAGCCATTTAATTCTTCCGGTGCTTTATGAATAAAATCATCATACCAGGCCATTATTTCCTCAGTTCTTTCAATAGGCCATAAGGTAGGGCCTCCGATCACTGTTTTTACCGGATGTGCCTGAAATTTGAAAGAAGTAACAATTCCAAAATTGCCACCTCCGCCACGCATTGCCCAAAACAAATCAATATTTTGATTGGCGTTTACAGTCACAAAAGTTCCATCTGCCAACACCATATCGGCCTCTAATAAGTTGTCTATTGTAAGTCCATATTTTCTTGATAGATGACCAACTCCACCACCAAGCGTTAATCCTCCAACGCCAGTTGTAGAAATAATTCCAGCAGGAATCGCAAGCCCAAAAGCATGTGTTGCATGGTCAACTTCGCCCCAAAGGTTTCCTCCACCAACTCTAACAGTTTTTTCTGAAGTGTCAACTTGTACATATTTAATTCCGGATAAATCAATAACCAAACCGTCATCACATAAGCCTAAGCCACCACCATTATGACCTCCTCCTCTAACCGCAACCAATAAATTATTTTCTCTTCCAAAATTTACAGCATAAATAACATCCGCAACATCCACGCATTTTACAATCATACCGGGATGCTTGTTGATCATTGCATTATACACTTTACGAGCCTCATCATAATTAGAGTTCCCGGGTTGGATGATTTCCCCCCTTATTTGAGAAGTAAATTTTTCAATAACATCCACCTCTAAGTCTTTTACTAAATTGGTCATATCGTTTTTTTTAAATGTATTTGTTTAGAAATGAACATTAAGGTTCAGGCTTTAAAAAAACTGAAAAACCTAATCAAATCTAATCATACAAAAATACGCCAGGTTGGATCTGAAGACTATTACAATCAGTTCAAATGCAGGTAATTTTGGTTTACATCAGCCGAATTCCTGAACCAGTAATAATTATTCTTCTTTAGAATGCAAATAATCAGAAGGCGAATGGCCATATCTTTTTTGGAAACATTTGGAAAAATAGGATGGGCTGGCGAAGCCTGTTCCAAAAGCAATTTCTGATATGTTGCCGGAGGTTTTATTCAATAATTTTAAAGCCTCTGCTAACCTGTATTCTCTAATAAAAGTATTGGGGGATTTACCTGTGAGTACGTTTATTTTACGATACAGTTTGGATTTGCTGCACCCCATAGACTTGCTAAAATCATCCACTTTCAAATTTGTATTTGTCCATGTTGATTCTATATAATCCATCAAATCATTTAAAAAATATTCATCTTCCAGCGTAAGCGTAAATACGTTTTCTCCTATATTAAAAGCATTTGAATTTTCACTTTTATATAAATCTTTAACTTCAGATGAAACTATGATTTTCCCTTTAACAAACTCACACATCCGTTCTGCTAATTTTATGGTATCTTCAAAAATTAACTTTTTTTCAGTTACAGGTACACCTGCACTCAAACCAATTTTTAAGAATATTTTAGTTTCTTCTATATCATCCCTGAGCTTTTCAAATTTTGATTGAACATCTAATGATGCATGCACTGCATTTGAAACCGATTTATAAGAAACTAAAAAATAGTCTTCAGTTTGTTTGACTGGTGTTCCCTCATAAGAATTTAATATATTAAGGACAGAATTGTTGTAATTATTTAGGGAAGATTTAAATTGAGCAGAATCATTTTTTTTTGGAGATAATCGTTTTAACTCTAAAACCATTATTGTTCTGAAGGCAGGGTCATTAATAATATTTAATGCTGTGTTTTGCGCTTTTTCAGGATCTTCAATTCTGCCTAAAAATGATTCAACTATACTGGCATCTACTTCTATAACTCTATGAGGCACCTGACCATGAGCTTGGTTGTGCATTTCTATAATTGCCTTCTCGTTAGGTGCTTCAACTAAACAGAATGCCGTCTTTCTTTTTTCATCAAACCAGTAGGTTAATCCTCTACAATTAAATTTGTGTTGTATTTTTAAATCTTGTTGATGTAGCTGTGCTACATTCTCTGCAGTAACTGTTTCGGAAACATCGTGGCGGTCCATATAAATTGCCATATGATTAATTTTTAAGTTTTTTATTTAAATCACTGTAAGATATCATTCCGTTTTTTTTATGTTACTGATCCCCACCTTCATTTGAGTGCCATCTCTCATGTCTTGTCAATATTTCGGTTTCTTTTTGTTTTTTCACAATAGTTTACTTTTAAATTATATCCGCTGTTTCTGTTCTCTTACACTTGGCGGTAACGTTTAGGGCTTTCTGCTGTACTGGTATTCTGTGTTCCGTCCAGCCCAAACTGAAGTCGATTGAAAAACTGCTGTTGAAGTTATATTCTTTTGCTGAGATTTATTCGGTCAGCCGGAACAAAAGTTGATTAGCGAACCGGGACGATGAGAACATATTCGTCAGCCAGCATAGCAGAAAACCCCGTGTTGAACTAAACCTAAAGGTAGCTTTCGATACGAAGCTATGACTACCTTGAGAGTGGATAAAATTTAAC
>JBGTIS010000352.1:0-1833 GCA_041745535.1 Cyclobacteriaceae bacterium
TAAGGGGTTACGGGTGGCCGATGTTTCCGACGGTATGGACATGGTAGGCTTGCGCGATGCGGGATTAATGGAAACCAAAATCGAACCGCTTTGGAAAGATATTGACAGCCTTTCCCATATTATTCAGGGTATTGCCGTTACAGCCCGGTATGTGCCCACCAACCGGGTGGTAAAAAGCCCTATGGAAAAAGAAGAATTTCAAAAGTGGGAAGGCACCTGGTATGGCAATATTTCCAGTGAGCCTTTTACAGATTCCATCAAGCAGGGAACCATATTAGTAATTGATTTTCAGGGCGACGGCGATACCGGATCGGTAGGTTCCTTCAATTCGCTGTTATGGGTAAGCAAAGGTGCCAAAGGAATTGTTTCAAATGGTGGTATTCGCGATACCGATGAAATTATTAAGCAGAAAATTCCGGTGTACCTGGATTACATGCAGCGGGGCAGGGGCATCAGGCCCGGAAGAAATGAAATTGAATCGGTGAACAAACCGGTAACCATGGGCGGCGTACTGGTGAAACCCGGCGATGTAATTGTAGCCGACGGTGATGGCGTAATCGCCGTACCCCGCGAACATGCCCGAAAAGTGGCTGAATATGCCCGTGAAATTCTGATAAAAGATAAACAGGGGCGGAAAGGTTTGTACCAGGAACTGGGCATCCCTATGGATCAAACGGTTGAGGAAAACTAAATAATAGAAAAATGCCAGCAGATTGTGAAGCGATTTGTCTTTTCAGATGCTGGCATTTATCCTTTTCCTCTGGCCTGCGAACGGAAAACTTTAGGCGATACGCCTACTTTCTGAGTAAAAATTCTGGTAAAATAAAATGGGGATTCAAATCCACACCGGTAGGCAATTTCTTTAACGGAACAGTTTTCTGATATCAGCAGATTTCTGGCTTTCTGTATGCGCAGTTGCAAATGATACTGATTCAGGGGTAAACCGGTATAATGTTTAAACATTTTCCGCAGCCATGAATAGCTGATGTTGAACTGGTCGGCAATAGCCTGAAAATCAACCGGCTGATCCGATTGCGCCATCATTTGCAGTTTAACTTCCTGAATAACGATTTCCACAGCTTTTCCCTCCAGTTTTTTACTTCTTACGGCTGCAAAAGTTTGGGCAAGCACCATGTGCGTTAAACCGGATGATAGCTGCTGAAATCCGATCCCTTCGGATTTTACCACTTCCAGAATTTGTAAAAACAGATCAAGAATATGGCTTTGAAAGCCAATAGCAATAACCGGGTTTTTGGCCGTAAATTGAAGCTTTTTCATGAGTTTCTTGGCGAACTCTCCCTGAAATCCAATCCAGTATTCGTCCCATCCGGCGTGTGCATCGGGCCGGTAACGGTGCCACTGACCAGGAAACAGAAAAATCATGCTGCCTTCTTTTACAGCCTGCTTACCGCTGGCTTCCGACTCAAAAAAACCACTACCCCGGGTAATGTATATAATCTGGTATTCCTGCAGCACCCTTCCGTTTTCCCATTTAAAAAAATAGGCATTCGGATGGGCATGAGAAGGGTATTGGGTATGGGGTTCTACTTTCGTAAATCCGAAGGATACTACCTGCAAACCCCAGTGTTTAATTTCATTTTCTACCGTCAGATATTTATAAAACCGGCTTTCCATTATGCAGCATAAAAAAATGTAAAGTAACAAAGGTCATTTTGTGTAAACAATTACGCAATTTGTTTATTGAAACTTTAAAATTTTAAATTTTTATTTATAAAACAATTAATTCGATTGAAAATATATCAGGTCATTTTATGAAAAAGCAAAGAAAGCTTAAGGTCGGTTTGTTTGGGATTGGGTTATCAGCCTACTGGG
>JBGTIS010000353.1:0-3447 GCA_041745535.1 Cyclobacteriaceae bacterium
TCTACGGTTACCTCCAGGTATTCCACATCCATTTCCAGGTTGTTTTTACCCGTACCTTCCATATGTATTTGCAGGTGCCTGCCCACAATAGGCGATTCAGTGGCCATATTCACCAGGCCGATGGCATAGATGGATTCCAACTCTCGAAAGGTGATGTGGATATCCATTTTGGGTTCCATTTTCCATATTTCACCATCTATCGGTTCATCTTTTTTATAGGCGATATACAAAGTGTTTCCCATGACTTCGGTGCGTACTTCCGAAATGTCAAGGTCTGCTTTGGTTTTTATTTCCACCTGCTCTTTATCGCCGGGAATAAGGAAGATATTGCCCCAGCCTTCAAACTGAATTTGGTCGAAAGCGCTTACTTCACGAAAGGCCATGGATTGGCCAACAGCAAATTGAGCGATCAGCAATAATAGTAAGGTACAGTATTTCATCGGTTTATATATTTGGTGGTTTACAGGATAGATGCCTATTTTGAAAATAAGGTTGCATCTCTGATAAAAATTAATCAAATACAAAATAATAAGGGGAGCGCAACAACACAAATTCATTCGGTTTATTCCCAGATTGGTCACGATTTCGTATTCATTCACGATCCGCAAGCTGATAAGGATGATGAGAGCTGTACTGACTACGCAGTAGAAGTATTGAAAAATCCATCCTTGTCCGAAGCCATCGGTCTGCAGGCTAAACAGGGTGTTCGTGAAAAATTTCTAATTACCCGGCTGATGAAAGATTATCCCGATTTGATGACTGAATGACACCGGCAGGTTCCGTTCAATCCGATTCTCTTAATTTGTGCGAGCCTTTACCATACGGGGGCACCATTTTAATAAGTTTGCGCATACCCATTATTGTACGAAACCGATCAGTCAGGTGTAATGAAAACGATACACCCTGGAAATTAAAAAACAAATTAATGTCAGCAAAGCGATTGAAAATCAGTAATTTGTGATTTTGAATTTAATCTGGAAGGGAAGTTGTCCAAAGAATGGTAGTCCATATAAAAGCATTCTCATGTTCACGAGCTACCTGAAAATTGCCTACAGAAATCTGATAAAAAAGAAGTTTTATTCAACTGTAAATATCCTAGGATTGGCCATAGGGATGACCTGCTGTCTGCTGATCAGCATTTATATTCTGGATGAACTGAGCTATGATAATTTTCATGAAAAAGCGAACCGAATTTACCGTTTGTGTACGCATGTAAAAGTAGGGGAGAGTGAGTTCACGGCCCCCGCAACCAGCGCGGCGGTGGCTGTGCCCTTCGCGGAAGAACTGCCCGAAGTAGAAACGGCGGTTCGACTCAATCGATGGCCGGAAAAAATGGTACGGTATGAAACAAAAACTTTTACAGAAAAAAGAGTAATAGCCGCCGACCCCGACTTTTTTAAAGTTTTTTCTTTCCCTTTGGTAGCTGGTAATCCTGAAACTGCTTTGCAGGAACCCCATGCGGTAGTAATCACCGAGGCCAAAGCCCGACAGTATTTCCCGGATGGAGAAGCTATAGGAAATTCGCTGTACATCGACAATGAATTGTATACGGTATCTGGCATTGCCGAAGAAGTTCCAGAAAACTCGCACATCCATTTTGATTTTGTTTTTTCCTTCCTCACTCTGCCGAAAAGTAAGGTCACTGAATGGGGCAACATCAATACCTATACCTATTTTTTGCTGGCAGAGGGCAGCACCATTGGCGGTGTAACTGACAAACTGGACGGACTGCTTAAAAAGTATTTTACCGATTACGACGAAATGAAGGTCAGGGGAGACGTTTTCGAGATGTTCGCGCAACCGCTTTCCATTATTCACCTGCATTCTCACCTTTTAGAAGAATTTGAACCCAATGGAAACATCTACAACTTATATATATTCGGGGTAATCGCCCTGTTTATTATCCTGATTGCCAGCATCAATTTCATGAATCTGGCTACCGCCCGCTCGGCCGCTCGGGCCAAAGAGGTAGGGGTGCGCAAAACCCTGGGCTCATTGCGATCTACCTTGGTAAAACAATTTCTTACCGAAGCCATGCTGATGACCTTCCTGGCCATGTTGCTGGCCCTGGGAATGGCGGAACTGTTCAGAAATACCTTCAACCAGCTGGCTGGCAAAAACCTGTCGCTGGACTATTTTGAAAATCCCTGGCTGTTGCCTGGTATTATGGGCTTTACCATTCTGCTGGGATTCCTGGCCGGCAGTTATCCGGCTTTTTACCTCACCCGGTTTCAGCCGGTGGAAGTACTTCGGGGCAAAATCGCTGCTGGCAGCCGGAGCAGCGGTTTCAGAAATACAATGGTGATTTTTCAGTTTGTCATTTCCATCAGCCTGATCATCTGTACCCTGATTGTGAATAAGCAGCTTACTTTTATGCGAAACAAAGACCTGGGTTTTAATAAAGAGAATGTAATTGTGTTGCCACAGGCCGAAAAGCTTGCTAACCACATGGATGCCTTCCGGCAGGCACTGTTACAGTCATCCGACATTCAGGCGGTAGCTTATTCCAGTCATGCCCCATTCAGGGGTTACTTTGGCACTTACGTAAACCAGAAAGGAAAAGACAAACAGGGACAGATCATGAATTTCCTGTCGGTGAGTTACGATTACTTGCATACGATGGAGGTTCAATTGATAGCAGGTAGAAATTTTTCTCCTGAATTCGCTGGCGATACAGCCGCTGTGGTGATAAACGAAGAAACCATCAGGCAACTGGGTATTGAAAATCCGATTGGAGAAATGGTGGAATTTGATGATAAAAAAGCCACCATTATTGGAGTGGTGAAAGACTACCACTTTGAATCGCTGCACAGTAAAATCCATCCGTTGATCCTGAAATTAGCTGGTGGCTATGCTTTTACAGAAATCAGGGTGCAGTCAGAAAATTTACCTGAAACCCTGTCTTTTATTGAAAATAATTGGCAACGGTTTGCCGCGGGAACTCCATTTGCTTATTCCTTTCTGCACGAAGATTTTAACAGGCTGTTTGCCGCAGAACAGCATATCGGCAGCATTATGGCCGTATTTACAGCGCTTGCCATATTGATTGCCTGTTTGGGATTGCTGGCACTGGCCGCTTTTATGGCAGAACAGCGCACCAAAGAAATAGGCATCAGGAAAGTAATGGGAGCCAGTATTACCCATATTGTGCTGTTGCTTTCCAAAGATTTTACCAAACTCATAGCCCTGGCCATCCTTATTGCCATGCCCATTGCCTATTTTGCGATGGACCGTTGGCTAACAGGATTCGCATACCAGATGAAAATGAGTTTGCCCATCTTTCTGATAGCTGGTATCACAGCGCTGCTGATCGCCTGGTTAACGGTGAGCTTTCAGTCGGTAAAGGCCGCGCTGGCCAATCCGGTTGATTCCCTAAGAAAGGAATAAGTTAGGCGTTAATTCTTTGCTAAAAAATTAAGTATTGTTCTCATACATTTAAACGATGAT
>JBGTIS010000354.1:0-2558 GCA_041745535.1 Cyclobacteriaceae bacterium
TACCAGGTATCTGTTTTCAACTTTCAAGATGAGAATGAGCCGGATGAAGATATAGCAAATGCCTAAAATAATATCCAAAGAAACTGATGCGGACTTAGTAATTACTGACGAAACCTTGGGTAGAAGATTCGCGAAACACGCAGGTTTAAAAGTTACCGGTACTATCGGTATTTTGGTCAGGGCTGAAGAAGTTGGATTAATAGATAAGATTTCCCCTTTGCTTGATGAAATGCAAAAGAAGGGAATTTGGATAAGTAATAAGCTTAAAGAAATAATTCTATCAAAAGTAAATCGGGTAATACCTCATAAGCGCTTTAAGCAGACAAGCTATTTTCTGAAAGAACATCTTTGTGGAATCCAAATTTTTTCCCTGTCTTTTATCATATCCCCCGGATTTCCCGTTGCCAACCCTGGTATCCGGTTTTCACTTTTTCCCTGTTTTCCCCGGGTTCAATCCTCGATGTGCCCTTTTGTAAAGCTTTTATCTGGTTCAGATCTTTGAAGATTCCTAATTCCAGCCCAGCCAGGCATGCCGCACCCGGGACGGAAACTTCAGCCAGCCCTATCCATGATGCCATTTGAGCACTTTTTCCATATAGCTGATACCTTTTCCTTTTACGGTATGGGCAATTACCAGACTGGGTTTCCCTTTTGTAAAAGGCAGGGATGCAAAGGTTTCCCGCAAGACACTAAAGTCGTGCCCCGGTACGTGCCGCACTTCCCAGTCGAAAGCTTCCTGGAGAATTTCACATAAGGTCTTTTGTAAAAATCAAAAATGTTCTTTTCTTGCGAAAACTGATTTGCAACAATAAATTCAACCCAACCACCATGCTGCTATTAACCCGGTTATTTAACGGAATTAGTTTTGTCTGTATCTTTTTAATGCTGGTTTGGCACTGTACCCCACAACAGGAAAAGACAGTCCAGGCACCGGATCCGTGGGATCAGCTCGATAGCGTTCGCGGCCTGATTCAAAAACCTGAGTTTCCGGATAAGGAATTTTTAATTACCGATTATGGTGCTGTTGCCGATGGGAAAACCAAAAACACTGAAGCTTTCCGCAAGGCCATTCAGGCATGCCATGAGGCGGGTGGGGGCGTGGTGGAAGTGCCCAACGGAGTTTTTCTTACCGGTGCCATTCATTTAAAAAGCAATGTGAATCTTCATTTGGCTGATAATGCCACCATTCTCTTTAGTCGCGATCCGAAAGATTATTTACCGCTGGTGTTTACCCGCTGGGAAGGGGTGGAACTGATGAACTATTCAGCTTTTATTTATGCCTATGAACAGGAAAATATCGCCGTTACCGGTAAAGGCACGCTGGATGGCAACGCGAATAATACCTACTGGTGGCCCTGGAAAGGTGCCCCGCGGTATGGCTGGACAGAAGGAACGCCGCGCCAGCAGGCAGCCCGGGATTCCCTGTTTGCCATGAATGAGCGGGAAGTGCCGCCCCGGGACAGAAAGTTCGGCGAAGGCCATTACCTGCGTCCAAATTTCCTGCAAACCTATGGTTGCGAAAATGTGCTGCTCTCTGATTTCACCATGATCAACGCGCCTATGTGGAACCTCAATCCGGTGCTGTGCGAAAATGTGACGATAGAAAAAGTACGACTACAATCGCACGGCCCCAACAACGATGGCTGCGATCCGGAATCTTCCAGAAATGTGCTCATCAGTCAATGCTTTTTCGATACCGGCGACGACTGCATCGCCATTAAATCGGGTCGCGACGAAGATGGGCGGAGAATCAACAAGCCTTCCGAAAACCTGATTATCGAAAATTGTGAGATGAAAGACGGGCATGGAGGCGTGGTCATCGGCAGCGAAATATCCGGGGGTGCCCGCAATATATTCGCTTACGATTGTAACATGGACAGTCCGAATCTGGACCGGGTGCTTCGCATCAAAACCAGTTCCAAACGGGGCGGCGTAATAGAGGATGTGTATATGAAAAATATACAGGTAGGCACCTATAAAGAAGCTGCCATCAGGTGCAATATGTTTTACGAAGAACCGGGAAACTTCATGCCGGCCATCCGGAACATCGTAGTAGAAAATCTGAATGTTAAGGATGGCGGAGCGTATGGAATCATGATCAACGCTTATGAGGAATCACCGGTAGAAAATATCCGCATCATCAATAGCACCATCAATGGCGTGGAAAAACCTTTTTCAATTGACCATGTAAAGCACCTGGAACTGGTGAATGTTACCATAAACGAGCAGGTAATAAAAGATTCAATAATTACTCAAACTAAGGTAATTCAAAATACTGGTAATCAGTAATTTGAATAAATTTTATAAAGTAAAAATTGAAGCCTGAATATTGCGAATATAAAATTACTTTCCCAAAAAATGAATAGACGTGACTTTGTAAAATCTACCAGCACCGGGGTTGTTGGCCTGTTAGGCAGCAGCCTGTTATCTCCGTTGGTATCGCAGGCTAAAGCCCAGGCTCCTCCGCTTCAAATTACTAAAATTGAAACTGTACGTTTTAGTCCGGAACTCAATGTTGGCGGGAGAGGTATTCAGTGGATGTGGGTTCGGCTGCATAC
>JBGTIS010000355.1:0-3564 GCA_041745535.1 Cyclobacteriaceae bacterium
CATAACCCGGATTACTGCAATCGATGGATCTGGTGCCCATATTTTCCAGATCAGCAGGTTTTAATTTCCGAACCAGATACTCAAAATCACCCTTGGTATCGGTGCCAAATTTCCAGTCATAATAGTAGGGTAATGTTTGGCCTGCACCCGCAGCGGGGGTTTCCCAGGTGAGCAGGGTTCTGTCTTCTGTACCACCGGGAAAGCCCATGGCTGCCTCCGCCCCAATTTTAAAGGCGGGTACCAGAAAAGCATGATATTTAGTTTGTGGTTTTAATTTTCGTGGGCTTAGCAACCTACAAACGGTTTTTTCTGGTGTCGTTTTAATACTGTTGGCGATTTGCGCGGCAGTAGATCCCCCGATATCCAACTTATGAACGTGTGCCCAACGCCAGGATTCTTTTAGATCCGGTAAAATAGCATTTGGTTTCAACTGGATTTGTGGGGACAGTGCTTTATTGGTATGCAGTACTTCCTCATATTCTCCTTCCCCCTCACCATCCTCTTGTTTTAGAATAATCAGCGATAGCCATGGAATCCAGTTTTTTTTATCGGCGGTTTGCAGGCTACTGAACCGCCATAAAAAATCAGGTTCGGAAAATTCAATAAATGGGGTGAGTGCGGGCTTAAAATTTTGAATATTTGGAACAGGAGCCAGGCGGGAGATCACATTTTCGTTGATACCCAGTACATCTCCCGGGCCAAATAGGGTAACTACTTTCTCTATAAGGTCCTTTTTGTCGGTATTATCCGTTTTATTAGACGCTGTAATAGTAAGCTTTACCGGGATGGTCATTCTCTTTCCGGGCACCTGATCGTGTGCAGCCAGGGTAGTGATACCCTGCCGCATATAAGGTAGAAAATAATTGATCCTGTTTGCCATGGTTTACTGATAGGGTTTATCTTTTTACAAGCTATTCAGAATAATAATTGATCAAATGTTAATCCGCTGCTGCCTTCACCTTTACCAGCCAATACTTTTCTGCCTAACCATATGTAGGTCTGGCCGTCAGTCCACCGAACCCGTTGCTTTGTTAACTGCACCCTGACACCCGCACGGGGAATGGCTTCTTCCCTGATGGTCAGCAGGTCGTTTTGGGCCAGCATGGAAAGTGGCTCAATATCCTCTGGTGCTGTTTTGCTTTCGTTACGCAACATCACGGCCCGACGCAATTCTATATTGCTATCATCGATATGAAAAGGTAAATAAGGAATCCAGTTGGTAGGCACCGGCGAAGCCAGCCGAAATTGCGGCATTGCTTTATTGTTGTCTTCAGTTTCCTCTTCCGTTTTGAGGAAGGGCCCATTCATTTCTAAATGCAGATCATAGCCATTGGTAGGTTTTCCCAATTCATTACAAACGGTTCTTTCAATGCCCCAAACCATATTGGCATATTCATCTCTCAGGAAAAGCAATTCTTCTAATGGGCGGGATTCCTGCCGGAAGGCAGTAACCGGAGGCAAATAGAGAAATTGTTCCTCTTTTTTATATAATTCCTCATTGTTTTGTCTCCTTTCCCGCAACAAATCCGATGGCCTGATTTTGAAAGCATCCCATATTTTTAGCGGATTGGCATCCAGATACTGCCCCGTGTTCTTATCATTGTTAATCACGGTGGTGATACCAAATACATCTTTGACGGTGATGTGGTTCACCCAGCAAAGTTCTCCCAATTCCATTTCAATGGGGATGGTAAACCAATCGTTATCGGAGACCAATGAAAAATCGATGATCATTAATTTGATCAGGTCCGATTGATCTGCCTCCATACCCGACAATTCAAGTTTACTGTCTTCAAAGGAAAATAATCTTTTGTCAGGCATGGCTGGGTAAGATACCCTTACGGGCATAAATACGTCAGAATCTTTGGTATTTTCAGTTGGATCGATGCCTATGGTAGCTTGGTCAAAAGAATACCAATCGAGATGCCCGCTTTGGTAATCCGGAGCCTGAAGTTCAATATCATTCTCTCCATGCACAGAAAACTGATGAACCAGGTTTCTCGACTGCCAAGAAGATTCCCCCTCAGCAGGCAGGAATAGTGTATGATACCACTTTTTTAGTGTGTCCGTTACCGCTGCCAAGGGTAGGTATTCACCTTGCGGAAAATCATTTTTTTGAATGCTTTCCCATAAACTTCCTCCGTCCGCCACATTTCCAGCCATCAGGTTGAAAAAGCTACTGGACTTCTGATCAGGCTTCCCCTCCATTTTTAAGGGGAATTCTTCTCTTAGTTTATGGATAAATGCGGTAGATTCATTGGACGGAAAATGTGCCTTGATCAGGTCTTCCAGCTTTTGTCCGATACGCACCTTACTACGTAAATCCTTTGGCCGTATTTCCATAGCCTCTACCCTCGCTTCCAGCGGAATATTGCCTGTTTTCTGTTTATTTTGGAAGTTTGGAAACGAATAAAAACCGGTTTGTTCTTTTCTGTAATTAGCTGTAATGCTGATGGGAGATCCGTTGTCTTCACCCTTAAATTCCCCAAACTGCCATTGTCTCCCCAGCATCCAAAGAGGATCGGCAGTTCTCATTTCAAGGCCTGTTTCGTTATTGGCGTCTCTTGAACGCCCTTCTAACCGAAATTGTGGAACAAACCCCAGGTTTCCCTTTTCTACCGGAAACAGGTTTCGCTTTATTTTAAAGTATAAACTCATAATGGAAATTTATTTATTTCCGGGTATATTAAACCAGTACGTCATGGGCAATACATATCCATATTCCTGTATCGCTTCTATATCTACCATTCTTATTTTGTATAAATCCATGGTATCGTACAGGATATCTCTGAGATCGTCTTCTGACCAAAAGAAATCACTCTCCATCGTTGCTTTGGGATGAATGGCCAGCAAAATAGCCTGTGGTGGCTCGTTATTAGGAATATTATAATTAAAACTTAATCCGGTGTTCATTTTTTTATCAGGAATATGTTCTGAAAACTCATCAATCACCAATCCGAATACCGGTTTGTCCAAGGTGATCGTTTCAGGCGCATATAATACGGTACTTTCACAGTTATCCGGATAATAGGAGCCATCGGCCAATGGGTACGTCTCTCCGCTTTGGGAATCTGAATAAATAGGTGCTGCGGTATACTGTTTTTTGAGTAAAAGGTCAATTTCTTGTTGGGATAAGGCCACCCATGGGTATTTTAACAGAGTGGGGCCCTGTACAACCTGGAATGTATCATTTTCTGGCAGCCCCATCCGTTGGCTCCAAACCTGATGTACCATCAGCCAATCCTCAAATATTTCCGCATTTTCCTGCACCTGCGCCACTCCCTGTACCCAGTTTTTAATGCGTTCCTGCCCCCATACCTGATCGGCAGTTTCATCAGCAGGATCACCCACTACCATTTGTTGCTTGTTATCGTTGATTACCTGAAGGAAATTATCAGAAGCTATAGCCGGGGGCAGGAGGATAAAAGCCTCTCCCAGCAGGATTTTGGCCACTTGCTGTAAGTACCCAAAAGCGGTATAAAAAGGAAGTTGGGCGTTGTATTTTGACAGCAAATCTTCCGCGGAAGTTATTTTTGCCACCATCGCGGCTTTCAACTTATCGGT
>JBGTIS010000356.1:0-6363 GCA_041745535.1 Cyclobacteriaceae bacterium
GGCCAGTTTCGACGCGCGGGGGCAGTGGCTCGAAACCGAGTATGAAATCAAAAAGAAGGATATTCCTGCCGCGGTGAAAAATACACTGAATCAGGAGTTTGCTGGCTACGAAATAGAAGAAGCCGAATATTCAGAAACGGCCGAAGGAACAGCTTATGAAATTGAACTCGAAGTGGATGAAGCTAACCTGGAAGTGAGTTTGGATGCCAATGGAAAGCTCCTGAAGAAAGAAGTAAAGGAAGAGGATGATGAAAAAGATAACCGATAAAATCAATTTTAAATAAATTCCGGATCTTATCCTGTTTTACTGTTATTATCTATTTGTATAGAGGATAATGTTAGAATAAAAGAGGTGGGCATAAACATGGCTTTGTTATTTGCGTTGAAAGTAACAAACGATTTTAAACCGCTGTTTTAACAAAAACATAAGCAAAACCCGGATGTCAATAAAAAACTACACACTAGCCTTATTTTTCTTTTTAAGTCCGATCCTGATGTTCGCGCAAAATACCGGGGTTACGCTTTCGGGTGTGGTAAAAGATCAAACCAGCGGAGAAATTTTACCGTATGGCAACCTGGTGTTGAAAACAGAAAAAGACAGTGTTTTCGTAGCAGGCACGGTAACCAACGAACAAGGCGCATTCGTATTTCCGGAAGTGCGACCCGGGCAGTATGTGTTAGAAATATCTTTTACCGGCTACAAACTAAAAAAGAAAAGCCTTTTTGTAGGCACACTGAGCCAGTTTCTGTACCTGGGTGACCTATCGCTGGAACAGGATACCCAAACCCTCTCTGAGGTAGTAGTGGAAGGTGAAAGAGCTACCATTTCGGGCCGGCTGGAGAAAAAAACCTATAACGTAGACAACAACATCGCGCAATCGGGTGGGTCGGTACTGGACGCGATGCGGGCGATGCCGGGCGTAACCGTAGACCAGGAAGGCAAAGTAGTGCTGAGAGGAAGTGACAAGGTTACGGTACTGATTGACGGAAAGCAAACTGCCCTTACGGGTTTTGGCAATCAAAAAGGATTGGATAATATTCCGTCCGCCAACATTGAAAGGATAGAAATTATTAACAACCCCTCTGCCAAATACAATGCGGCCGGTATGGCAGGGGTCATCAATATTATTTATAAAAAGGAAAAAGAACAGGGCTTACACGGTGACGTGGGTTTTACGTTTGGTCTGGGCGCGATTACCAAAAGAAAAGCGGATTTGCCAACCCGTTTGGGAAGCTATTCGGCCAATCCAAAAGCCATTCCCAGCCTGAACCTGAACTACCATACGCCAAAATTCAACTTTTTTTTACAGCCCTCGGTCCTGTTTCAGGAAGGCCTGCCCAATAATGAATTTACTACCCGTTATTACGACGATGGCCGCGTTATCGCCTCTCAGGTACCCGAAAACAGAAAGCAGATCCATTACATTCTGAAAGGAGGCGCTGAATGGAAACTTAATGAAAACAATGCTTTTACAATTTCTGGCATCTACGATTATGAACGCCATGTGGATACCTCACAGGTGGTATTTGTAAACCAGCACGACGAAAATAGCCGGAACCGGTATTACGCCTGGAATGAAGAAGAAATCACGGGTTTTACCAATGTGACAGTAGATTATAAGCACCAATTCCCCCAGCCGGGCCATGTACTTACTGCCACCACACAGTTTACCAAAGGGTGGGAAGACGAAAGCTACTTCCTGAATGACAGTTCATCGGTAAGGCAATCGGTAGATACCACCATGCTTCTGGCTACCGAATACACTACCAATGTAGCCGCAGACTACGTAAAGCCATTGAGCAGTGGCAGGGTAGAGTTGGGTACAAAACTGCAATGGAGAAGAATTCCGGTGGAATACACAATAGGCCGTGGAGAAAGCTCCATCATCTATCCCGGATTGGGCGATTGGTCGAAATGGGGTGAAAACATCTACGCTGCTTACCTGAACTACGTCATGGAGAAACCCGACTACGACATAGAAGCCGGCCTTCGCGCAGAATATACGGATGTGTTTTATAACCTGTCGCCAGAAAATATCTATTACGATCAGAACGATTCTTATCATTACTTTGAGCTATTCCCGAATATAAGATTCACCTATAACTTTAACGAAAACAACAGAATCTCCGCTTTTTATAACCGGCGCGTTGACCGACCCGGAGAACCTGAGCTTCGCGTTTTTCCGAAATACGATGATCCGGAATTATTAAAAGTAGGGAATCCTTATCTGAGGCCACAGTTCACACAGGCTTTTGAGTTGGCCTATCACCATAGCTGGAACAAAGGGTCGGTGTACCTGGCGGGTTACCACCGGCTGATTGATAACCAGTTTCTCAGAATTTATAATACGGATACCACCAGCCGCGCCAATCCTATTATTAATAAGATATACCAGAATACCGGTCCGGCTACCCATACTGGGCTGGAGCTGATTTTTGATCAGAAAATACAGGAGTTCTGGAATTTTTCGGCCAGCATCAACTGGTTTGTCAATAAGATTGAGGCGTACGAAGGGTTTTTACGATTTCCTTATGAACGATCTTACACGCTGGACGCCTCTAAAGACGATACCTGGGATCTGAAAATTAACAACCAGTTTGAGTTTCCCAATGATTTCCGGCTTCAGCTTACCGGCATTTATTATGCGGCCCGAAACATTCCTCAGGGAAGGCAGTCGGCTCGTTCTTCGCTCGACATAGGTGTGGGCAAAAAGGTGATGCAGGGTAAAGGTGAAATTACTGCCTCTTTTACTGATATGCTGAACCGCTTCGGCATACAACAGGAACTTGTGGGCGAAGGGTTTACAGCCGTTTACGAAAACTTCTATGAAACACAGGTGTTCAGGGTGGGCTTTAAATACAAATTCTGATAATGAAAACACTGCTGATACTGATGGCAGGTTTAACGCGCTTCTGCCCGGTAAGCGCCCAAAATAGTCTTGAGTTTTTTGTGCGACACGCCAAGGAAAACAGTCCTGTACTTGCGGAAAACAATAACCTTATTGCCATTGCTCAATTAGAGCAGAAAAGGCTGGCGAAAGAACTTACCGGCCATAGGGTATGATGTGGGCATTACCAATGGCGGGCTTTATGCCGGACTGCTGAATGTTAACCAACCCTTGTATACTGGCATTTTACTAAAGGGCCAGTATGGCTTGCCTGACACCGCTTATGTAAGTGTGGTATTGGGCAGCAGCCGGTGAATAAAATGATGGTAACGGTAACCAAACCTTTGGAAGAGGCCATCAAACGGGTACCCGATTCGCAAACCGTACGCGGCATTACCAGCCAGGGGAGCTGTGAAATATCCGCTTTTATGGATTGGCAGGCTGATATTGACCTAAGCAAACAGCAGATTGAATCGCTGATGATGCGGATATCTAATAGCCTGCCGCCCAATACCACCCATACGGTAGAAAAAATGAATCCTTCCATCCTGCCGGTGATGGGCTACTCGCTGGAAAACAGTAATTTTAACAAGATTGAATTCAAACTCTTAGCGGAATACACCATCAAACCTTTTCTGAGCAGGGTACCGGGTGTGGCAGCTGTTTTGGTAATCGGCAGGAAAACCAAAGAGTATCAGGTACGGCTGGATGAAAAGAAGATGAGCAGTTTAGGGCTCACACCCGAGGCCGTATCTGTGGTGCTCAGCCAAACGAATTTTATTAGTTCCAATGGTTACATTGTTGATTATGACTGCCTGTATCTGTCAATTACGGATGCCGCCGTAGGCGATCTGGAGGATCTTGAAAATGTGATTGTTTTCATTGCCATAGGCGAGCGGAAGGAATATGTAATGCTTTTTCAGCTACTGTTTTAGCTGGAAATTCATTGAGGAGGAAAGAAAATATCCCTACCCGTTACATCGCTTTTGCTCCCGATTTTACCGCGCAGTTGGTTCCTGCATCCAGCAAAACTGCCTATACCATTGCTTGGTGAAAATGATAAAGGCGTACAAAATTCGCAAAAAGTATCCCAAGCCGAAGACACGGGCTATACCCTCACCGCCCGCTGGTACCTGGGATTGGCTTATCTAAAGCAAAACAATATAGCACAAGCCCGCGAAATTTTTTCTTCTCTTAAAAACACCCCTTCTTCCTATGCCAAAAAAGCGGAAGAGATTCACTGGCAATTAGACACACTTTAATACCAACAGATTTGCCTACCCATCAGCATAAAAAGAATAAAATACTGTAATTTTTATCAAAAAGTTCATACATAGCATAAATCCTTTTATATTTTATTTATTTTTTAATCAAAGTGGTGACCTTTTTTAAAAGTGGCAACTAACCTATGAACCCCAAAGAGGTATTGTATGGATCAACCGGAATATTTTTTTTAGCAACCAAAAACCGGAAATGACAGCTTTACAAACTTTTCAGATTCCGGTCATCGAAAAAGGCGCGGAAAATATGGGTTATGCCGGGGAAAGCACAATTTTGGATTCCATCATGGTGCGAATCATTCCTGACAATCAATACTCTTTTCATTATCGTTTTAAAGATACTTTGCAGATCTTTTCTTCAACCATTTCCCCAAACGATAGAATCCTGTTAGAACGCCATGAGCCACTGCAAAGGGGGATGCGCGTAAGATGCCTTTGCTTGAAGTGAATAGTACACAAAGCAGCCAGCAGATTATCGCACAGTTCAACCCACATCTCCAACCAAAAATTATCGTCGATGAAAAATTATATGATAAATGTACCGGTTTCGATGCGGATATGATAGGCATGGCACAAACAGACAAAACAGCCATTTCTAAAACAGAAAAGAGCATGCTGGAAGTGGAAGCAGACTATTTTGGTATGTTCTCCGGGTTCCTGGCAGGTTATGAGATCTGGAGTGGAGGTTAACTGGAATGTCACAGGGGGAGGAGGAGCAGTCAGTGAGTCAACTTCAAAAACGGGTAGCAATGGGATAGCTACTACCCACTGGATTCTTGGTTCTTCAAGTGCCAATACAGTGTGACGGCTAGTGTTCAAAATAAGTTAAAATTAGACTGTCAAGGTAGTAGCTGAGAGAGAAATGAACGCCACAGCCGTTAGTATACAACTGAAAGACATGGAAATAACCAGATTAGGTGTCAAAGACCCAAATGGTAAGGGAGTATAGAAAAATAAACATATCCAAAACCGAAAGAAGATATGTCCCACCATTTCCATTGCCCTGGGGCGGTTCGCCGCTGCGATTTAAAGCCAGGGCAATGGAATGGGTAGGTTATTATGTCAACAGACCCTTACTTTCAGTGTTGGTCGGCGGCTACAGGCATAGCGCCAATTTGCTGCATTAACGCTACAGAATCAACTTGCATCCAGTGATTCACGATTTTACTGTTTTCCAGCTCATAAATAATGATACCCTGCACACTGACCTTCCGGCCTGTGGGCGCTACGCCGAATAGTTCTCCCTGATGCTTTCCTTCCGCGACGAAGCGGACAGTGACCTTGTTTTCTTCCGCGATGATATCCTGAGGAATAAATTGATACCCGGGCAAGCCGGTTTCAAATACTATCACATGGCCTTTCAGGTGTGGGTCGGTGATGTATTTGTCAAGTATTCCTTCAGATTTATCCTTGTTGATAGCAGCGATATACTCCTGGATGAATTGACGGTTTTGTTCTGTGGTCATCATGATTTGGTTCTCCTTATGGTTATTTGTTGAATAAAAAATATGACGCTATAAAATTACTTTTAAGACAGCGGTAAGTATTGTAAAAAAAGGACATTCTTTTATGTCTCCATCAATTGTGCTAAGGCACGATGGTAATTCATAAATTCTGAGGGGTTTTTGCCTGAAAAATCACTGAAATCCCTGATGAAATGAGACTGGTCGTAATAACCTCCCTGACGCACCATTTCCATCCATGGAACAAAACCTGTCGCTGTTAGCTGCGAGATATAACCAAACCTTTTGATGCGGGCAAAGAGCTTAGGGGTGATGCCCACTTTTTCTGTAAAACGGCGGCGGAACTGCCGGGGACTTATACACAAATCATCCGATAGCTGCCGGATGGATAAAATCCCTTTTTGCCGGATGATGGTATGTACCGCGCGGTCTACCATATCCGTTTGAGCGGATACCTTGTGAAGTTTGTTTAACAGGAAATGTTCCAGCATCTGAATACGCTGGTCATGGGTTCTACAACCAAGTAGCTGCTCTCTGAGCCTATCTGCTTCATAGCCTAATACCAGGCTTAAATCAATTCTCCGCGCGGTGAACTCAATCATAGGTATGCCAAACAAATGTGGCAAAGCAGCAGGCCAGAAGGCAATACCGATCATACCTACACGGCCTTTCAGGCATAAAGTGTAGTTTTTCTTGAATTGCCCAGCTAAAAACTGGTCAGGGGCTTGGACA
>JBGTIS010000357.1:0-1557 GCA_041745535.1 Cyclobacteriaceae bacterium
GCAGATTGGCGGTTTTGTTGATGCCAGTTCTCCCGTAGCTGAAATAGTTGACAACAGCCAGTTGCACCTTGATTTGTTTGTGTATGAAAAAGATTTGCCTAAACTAAAAAACAACCAGTCAATACATTTCACTTTAACTAACAATCCCGGTAAAGAATATGATGCGCAGATATATTCATTAGGTTCATCGTTTGAAGGCGAAAGCAAATCTGTCACCGTACATGCAAGAGTTCAGGGCGATAAAACTGGTTTGATTGATGGCATGACCATAACGGCAGCTATAAGTTTGAAGCAAACAAATGTTCCCGCCGTGCCAACAGATGCTATTGTAAACATAGCCGGGCAGGATTTCATTTTTATGGTTACGGAAGAACATGCAGAAGACGAACATGAAAAAGGAGGAGACAGTTTAAAACACGATGCCAAAGAACAGCCCGGACATGAAGAAGAAAAAGGATTGACATTTGAAAAAATACCCGTAGCCAAAGGCACTACAGACGTAGGTTATACTGAGATAACATTGCTGAAAGAAATACCAAAGGATGCAAAGATTGTTGTGAAAGGTGCATTTTTTGTGTTAGCGAAAATGACCAATTCCGGTGAAGGCGAACATGGGCATTGATAAATTGGCTTTTGTACTAATCATCTTGTAATAAATTTTTTCTTAGCTTTTATTCACTCTTTAAAATAAAACCAAATGGAACATCAACATCAACAGCCCTCTCATCATCATTCAGGACACAAACACGAATCTTTAATTCAAACGCTTCTGGATTGCGCAAAAGCTTGTGAAGAATGTGCAGCTTCTTGTCTTGACGAAAAAGATGTAACGGCCATGGCGCATTGCATTGAATTAGACAGGGACTGTGCAGAGATCTGTTTTCTTGGAGCAAAGCTGCTCCTGCGAGACAGCGAAGTATCGCATAAATTCTTGCTTATTTGCGAAGAGGTTTGTCGTAAGTGTGCAGAGGAATGCAGCATGCACGATCATGACCATTGCAAACGCTGCGCAGAAGCATGCAGAAGATGCGAACATGCCTGCCATGAACATCATGGACAGCAGCAAATGAATTAATGTTCTGCATATGCCATTTTAAAAAATGGCATATGCTTATTTTAAACTTTTTCTCAAAATCTAAAATTTAAAAAGATGAAATTGAATTGTTGGAAATGTGTTGTACTTTTTTCGGCATTGATGGCACTTGCTGGAGCAATTTAATAGGAACCAATTCTAAATTGAATCAATGCTTAGCATCATAATAGGAAGTCTTTTAATCAGCTTATTACATGCAGTGATTCCAAATCATTGGCTGCCTGTGCTTGCTATTGGCAAAAAAGAAGGATGGAGTTTGGCAGAAACGAGCCGCATAACATTTATAGCAGGGGCTGCTCATGTCATCAGTACGGTTCTCATTGGAATACTACTTGGACTTATCGGTAAAGAACTTACTCATCATATTGACCAGTTTACCCGTGTTATAGCGCCTTCTATTTTGATTCTAATGGGTTTTTATTTTGTAAGGCAACATTATAAGCACCACCATTTTCATGTAGATA
>JBGTIS010000358.1:0-51763 GCA_041745535.1 Cyclobacteriaceae bacterium
TGGTGAAAGGAATTAATTTGCTGGCACTTAAAGATAAAAAATTCAGAATTGGGGAGGCGCTGCTGGAAATGACAGGCTTATGTCATCCGTGTTCCCGCATGGAAGAAAATCTGGGGCCAGGGGGTTATAATGCGGTACGCGGGCATGGCGGTATTACCGCGAAAGTATTAGTAGATGGAATTGTTAATGTGAACGATAAGGTATCTGTTGAACCATAAAAAAACGGGCTGTTAACCCGTTGTGTTAGTATCCATAAGCTATTCGGTGCCTGTTAAACAATCGGCGAAACTTTCCGTGTTCCATTTCAGCAAAGCTTCTGTAATTTTTCTTTTGAGTTGCTAATGGAGTGTTTTCAGATGAAATATTTAACTTCATTGTTTCTTCACTCAACGGAATCTGAGCGCCTTCCACATCAATTAAATAACAAGAGATTTTCTTTATATAGTTAAGCATGATTTTTATTTTTATTGGTGATCAAATTATTAAAAGAAGACTATTATCTTAAATAACCAGAAGTATTTTGGTGGCGATTAAATAATCTCCTGAATTTTCCGGTTTCAATACGCGTTGTATCCAGGTAGCTCACTTTTCTTTCTGAAAACAGTATCGATGACTTTTTTACTGGATGGTTGATCTCAAACTGAGCATTTTCAACATCTACATATATGTTTTCTGTTTTTATATTATTAGTCGGTGTCATGGCAATTCTTATTTAGGTTTTAAAAATTATTTCTTTTCTGAAAGGATATAGTCAAGCCATGTGCCATTTTGAAAAAAGGCCTAATTTGCATGCAATCAGCCTTTTTTATAGTAGGCACTGTACGATTACGAACACAAAGGTTCGAATATGTACAGAATATTTAACCAGGGTATGAATGAATAGGAAAGTAAACAGCTTTATTTTAGTAGCAAAGGTTACAGAGGAGTTGACCTTGTAAAATGTAATCAGAGTAGGGAAATATTGAATTATGCAATTATCTAAAATTTAAAAACAGGATATTTTTTCGCTTCCAGAAAAAGAAAGTAAAATAAAAGTTATTGCCAGAAAAAGAGTAATAGATTTGATAAATCAGGCAAAAGGGTTCATATTCGCCATACCTTTAGCACCTCGTTTATTCATCATTTTCATTACTTTGCGCATCTGCTCAAATTGCTTCAGCAGGTTATTCACTTCCTGCACCGAAGTGCCACTGCCCATGGCAATTCGCTTCTTTCTGCTTCCGTTAATTATATCAGGCGACTCCCGTTCTTTAGGAGTCATAGAGCGAATAATGGCTTCAACAGGCTTGAACGACTCATCATCAATATCCATATCTTTGATGGCTTTGTTCATGCCAGGTAATAAGCCTAGCAGATCTTTTACATTGCCCATTTTTTTAATTTGCTCAAGCTGAGAAAGGAAATCGTTGAAATCGAACTGGTTTCTCCTGATCTTTTTATTCAGGCGTTTGGCTTCCTCCTCATCAAAAGCTTGTTGTGCTTTTTCTACCAGGGTAGTTACATCACCCATGTCCAGAATCCTTCGGGCCATTCTATCGGGATAGAAGGCATCAATGGCTTCCATTTTTTCGCCATTGCTTACATATTTGATCGGCTTCTGTACTACTGTTTTGATAGAAAGCGCCGCCCCACCGCGGGTATCGCCATCTAATTTGGTAAGTACTACGCCATCGTAATTCAGTCGCTCATTAAATGTTTTTGCGGTGTTAACGGCATCCTGACCCGTCATGGAATCCACCACAAACAAAGTTTCACTGGGTCGAAGCGCACTTTTCAATAAGGTGATTTCCTGCATCATCTGCTCATCAATGGCCAGGCGACCGGCAGTATCTACAATAACCACCTTATGGTGATTACTTTTAGCGTAGGCAATAGCATGCTGAGCAATTTCCAGCGCGTTTTTGTTTTCAGGTTCTGCATATACAGGTACGCCTACCTGCGCTCCAATTACCTTCAACTGATCAATGGCAGCCGGCCGATAAATATCACAAGCCGCGAGCAATACATTCCGGTTTTGTTTTTTCAGGTAATTCGCGAGTTTTCCCGAAAAAGTAGTTTTACCAGAACCTTGCAGGCCGGCAATTAATATTACAGCCGGATCACCTTGTATCGTAATATCCTCTCTGACACCACCCATTAGGTCGGTTAATTCTTCCTCTACAATTTTGGTCAGCAATTGTCCGGGTGATATCGCGATCAGCACTTTACGACCTAATGCTTTTTCTCTTATACTATCAGTTACGTCTTTAGCAACTTTATAATTTACGTCAGCATCAATCAGCGCTCTTCTGATTTCCTTTACTGTGGTAGCCACGTTAATTTCAGTAATACTTCCCTGACCCTTCAGTGTTTTAAAAGCCCTGTCTAAGCGGGTACTTAAACTATCAAACATATGGTAATAATTTTATAGGATGTTAAATATAAGTCGATAAACTGTACAATGGCTGTAAAGTTAATAAAAATCCCGGGTGGTTTAAACAGTAGTGCCCAATTCAGTAATTTAATGTATCGGTTTGATTGAATTCATTGAGCAAAATTATTTTAATGTAATAAATAATTAAAAATGCCAAATTATAAAAAGGCAACTTATTAATAAAAATTTGATAATCAGTTACTTAAAAGTAAAAAGAGGTTGTTTTTTACAGCCAGACCTTGTATCCTAACTGCTATGTTACATGTTAAAAATTACCAATTTCATAAATAAAAATTCAAGTTAATGAAATTAATTACAATTAAATAAAAGGCCTGCTTGCTTATTGAATTTAACTTTTGATGTGGGAGCACAAAATTTTCCTATCTTTATAATAAAAAAGTTATAATTAAAATTAAATAAGTGCAATGGAAGTGTTAGATCTATTTTCAGGAAAAAAAAGAAAAAGAGGAAAAGCTCATTTAAAAAATCTTTTAGAGCTTGCCATGGCAGATGGTCAATTTGATGAAATTGAAGCAGAGTACCTGTATACCATCGCACAGCGGTTCAATATTTCAGATTCGGAATTGCAGAAGCTAAAGGAAAATTTAGCTCAGGTTGAATACATGCCTCCAAAAACCGATCTGGAGAAATTCGAGCATTTGCATCATTTAATTCGCATGATGATGATGGACGGCGAGATACATGAAAAAGAGTTAGAAATTTGCAAACTACTTGCGTTGCGTTTAGGTTTAAAATCAGTATTTGTTGACGATTTCGTAAGTGTAATCGGCGATGATGTGCGTAACGAAGTGCCTTCCGATATTATTATCGGCCATTTGTTGAAAATAGCACAGGAACGTGAGCACATAAAAATAACTTCATAATCATAAAAAATATTCTTTATCTTTGGTAGATAATTTTAAACCAAGATGTTTTATCTATAAAATTACTTTGTAGATAAAACATTTTCTTTAGTCGCGAACGCCGGAACTTTAAACCACCAAAGATAAAGTAATTTGACATTTCTTAATTTCAACCTTGATCAGGATTTACTTGAAGGTCTTGATGTTATGGGTTTCACCAAGCCAACACCCATACAGGAACAAGCTATTCCGCTGATACTCGAACAAAAAGATCTGATTGCCTGTGCGCAAACAGGAACCGGAAAAACCGCTGCCTATTTACTTCCTGTTATCAATCACCTGATTCATCAGGAACGAGATAAAATTAATACATTAATACTGGCACCCACCCGGGAACTTGCTATTCAGATTGATCAACAAATGATTGGCTTTTCCTATTACACACCCTTAAGCTCTATTTGTATTTATGGTGGAGGAGATGGGTCTTCCTTCGATCGGGAAAAAGTGGCGCTTACCAAAGGCGCTGATGTAATAATCGCCACGCCAGGCAGGCTCATTACACACCTGAATCTGGGATATGTGAAGTTTGATAAACTGCAACACTTCGTACTGGATGAAGCAGACCGCATGTTGGATATGGGATTTTACGAAGATATTATGCGTATTGTGAGCTATTTGCCAAAAAAGAGACAAAATTTATTGTTCTCAGCTACCATGCCCCCCAAAATCAGAAAGCTTGCCAAAGAAATTCTACAGGATCCGGAAGAAATCAATATAGCCATGACAAAACCTGCCGCAGGAATCGCGCAGGCTGTATTCCTGGTTTATGATAAACAGAAACTGCCTTTGATAGAATATATTTTAAAGGCAAAACCTGTGAAGCGAATATTAATATTTTGTGCCCGAAAGAAAACGGTAAAAGAAATTGAACAGGACCTTAGAAAATTGAATTTTGATGTAGGGGCTATACATTCGGATTTGGAACAAAGTGAGCGGGAAAATGTATTGCGTAGTTTTAAAAATAATCAGACCCCTGTGCTGGTAGCTACTGATATACTATCACGTGGTATCGATGTGGAAGATATAGAACTGGTTATTAATTATGATGTGCCCAACGATGCCGAAGACTATGTGCATCGAATTGGAAGAACCGCCCGCGCCGATACCAAAGGAGCTGCTTTTACCTTTGTAAGTGAAAAAGAAATGTTTCAGTTTGCTCAAATTGAAAAATTACTGGAAATTACCGTTACAAAAGTTAAATTACCAGCGCAAATAGGAGAAGGCCCGGTTTATAATAAAGATACCGCCCGAAAAAAATCATTTAAAAATCGCGGAAGGGAAAAAAGATAAATTTTTTTAAGGGTGTTTCACAGATGTGTCAATCCTGACTTTGGAACTGAGCGTTTTGTGTACCGGGCAGCGGTCAGCAATTTCAAGAAGGCGCTCCAACTGGGCGTCACTCAAATCACCTTCAATTTCGATTATCCTTTCTATTTTGTCTAATTTCTTCTCATTCTCCTTACAATTCTCACAATCTTCGTTATAAATTCGATGATGTCGAAGATTAATTCTGATTTCCTCAACCGGCCACTTCTTATGATTAGCGTACATTCTTAAAGTAATACCTGTACAGGCTCCCAGGCTGGCTAATAGTAATTCATATGGATCTGGGCCGAGGTTAGTGCCACCCACCCGTATGGGTTCATCCGCTATCATACTATGGTGATCTGTCCTGATTTCTGTTACGTAACCATGTTCACCGGTTCTGGTAACTACCTGCTGATCAGCGGTAAACATAGCCGGATTGGGCTTAGAGGAAATATATCTTTTGCTCCATGTCGCTATCAGATTACCGGCATACTGGGCATCTTCTGCCTGAGCGAGAAAATGATCGGCTCCATTCAAAGAGATATAGGATTTTGGGTGCCTGGCAGCCTGGTAAATAAAAGCGGCATTTTCAATATCTATTACTTTGTCCTGTGGGGAATGTAAAATCAAAAGCGCCCGTTTTAATTGTTTTATGACCTTAGCAAAGTTTATTTTGGCTAGCGTTTCAGATAATGGATGTTCAATGTTATTATGCCGCGCTGATATCTGTTCCGTGTGATTGGCTTTTCCAATAGCATTTTTTATTAGTAATTCAATTTGTGCCGCGCTAACAGGTGCTCCTACAATTGCTATAGCTTTTACAGAAGAAATTTGATTTACGGCCAACAGGGCAAGCGTACCGCCTAACCCATGGCCTACCAATATTTCGGGCGCAGCATACTTTTCATCCATAAAATTGGCAATCAATTCAATATCTGAAACCATTGATGAGAAATCAAAAGTAAATCCATTGTCACTCGGTTCGGCTATATTAAAAGTTGCTATACCGAGCCCTTCTAATAACAGAGACTGCCGGATGTTGGAAGCGGCTGCTAAATCATCGTGGCTGCTAAAACCATGAATGAAAATACCAAAGGCTGTAGGATTTCCATTGGCAGGTAAGTCTATAGAAACAGTCAAAATTTTGCCATTATCTACCTTAATATTTGCATTTTGTGACGTCATGTTGTTTTGATAAAGCCAGGCATTCAGTACCAATATTAAAATTAGTTAAAGAATTTTTTTGTCATATACTACACATACATTAAAATAATAATCGCGATCTTTCTGTTTAATACTTTTATTGGTTTTCCAGCTTAAGTGAATTATTTGTATTCAAACTTTTCCTTATGAACTTATTGTTACTAAAACTTTCCTACTCACCATACTCTTGCCCAACTAAAATCCTGTTTGCATTGGTAATTATTACAGGTTGGTTCGGCTGTAACCGAAGATCAGAGCAGGCAACAGAACAAAATGTCATCATTGGTCAGATTGCCAATAGCGCGATGGTTGTAAGTGCCCATCCCTTGGCTTCTCAGATAGGCGTTGATATCCTTAAAGAAGGGGGAAATGCCATCGATGCTGCCATTGCCGTACAATTTGCCCTTGCGGTGGTGTATCCGTCGGCAGGCAACATTGGCGGGGGTGGATTTATGGTAATCAGAATGCGGGATGGCGCTACAGATTGTTTGGATTACCGTGAAAAAGCGCCCATGGCAGGCAACAGAAATATGTATCTGGATAAAAATAATAAGGTAATTCCGGACTTGAGCACCTTTGGTCATCTGGCTGCGGGAGTTCCCGGAAGTGTGGATGGAATGGTAAAAGCCTATGAAAAATATGGTTCCCTGCCATTTGAAGTATTGGTACAACCTGCTATCGACTTAGCGGCTAATGGATTTCAGCTTACAGCAAGGGAAGCGAAGAAATTAAATTATGGTCAGGAAAAGTTTAAAGAAGCCAACCCGATTCTGCCTGAGTTTGTTATCAAAAATGGATGGCAGGCAGGTGATACCCTGGTGTTGAAAGACCTGGCCAAAACGCTTGAACTGATTCGGGATAACGGCAGGGCAGGGTTTTATGAAGGGGTAACCGCGGCAAACATTGTGGCTGAAATGGAAAGGGGAGGCGGTATTATTTCTTTTGATGACCTGAAGGCCTATGAGGCCAAATTCCGTACCCCAGTAACAGAAAATTATAAAGATTATCGCGTTATTTCTATGCCGCCACCCTCCAGCGGTGGTATCGCGCTTATTCAATTATTGAAAAGTGTGGAAAAGTTTTCTGTTAATAAAATGGGATTCAATACAGCGCCAACTGTTCATCTGATGGCAGAAGCGGAGCGACGCGTATATGCGGATCGCGCTACTTACCTGGGCGATAGCGATTTCTTCCCCGTACCCATCGACGGATTACTGGACCCGGATTATATCGCAAGCCGGATGGAAAATTATAAGTCCGATACTGTTACTCCTACCTCAATGATAAACACAGGAAAACCTGCGTCAATGGTTTCGGAAAGCACAGAAACCACCCACTTTTCAGTGGTAGACCAGCAGGGAAACGCGGTTTCAGTTACTACTACCCTGAATGGTGGTTTCGGAAGCAAAGTTTTCGTGGCCGGTTCCGGGTTTTTGCTGAATAATGAAATGGACGATTTTAGTATCAAACCCGGCTATCCCAATATGTTTGGTTTGGTAGGTGGCGAAGCCAATGCCATTGAACCGCAAAAAAGAATGTTGAGTTCTATGACGCCTACCATTGTAGAGAAAAATGACAGTCTTTTTATGGTAGTAGGCACGCCGGGTGGTTCTACTATTATTACTTCTGTTTTTCAGACGATTCTGAATGTAATAGAACATGAAATGGGCATGCGGGAAGCCGTGAGTGCCAAACGAATTCACCACCAGTGGAAACCTGATACAATCTTTACTGAAATTAACGCGTTGGACAGCCTGACTGTTCAGAAACTCACCGAAATGGGACACCACATTGTATCGGGTGGAGATATTGGCGCGGTAGACGCGATTTTGGTGCTGCCCGATGGTAAACTGGAAGGGGGCGCCGATCCACGGGGCGATGATACCGCTGTTGGGTTTTAAATTAGGACATTTCTCTTTTTTACCCAGCAAATAGATGTTAAGTTTGGCGAAATTTACCAACTTAGAAATATGAAACTTGACATACTGGTGTTATCAGCGCATCCTGATGACGCGGAATTAGGTTGTGCGGGAACCATAGCCGCGCATGTGGCAAAAGGAAAGAAAGTAGGGGTTTTAGACCTTACTCAGGGTGAACTGGGTACCAGAGGCACTGTGGAAATCAGGGCGCGGGAGGCGGTAGAATCAGCTAAAATTATGGGACTTTCGGTAAGGGAAAATCTGGGATTTGCCGATGCTTTTTTTACTGATGACCGAACCCATCAGCTAAAAATTATTGAGAAGATAAGAAAATACAAACCGGAAATCGTTTTGGCCAATGCCACTTCTGATCGACATCCTGACCATGGAAAGGCAGCTCAACTAGCTAAAAAAGCTTGTTTTATGGCTGGTTTAAGAAAAATTGAAACCTTTGATAATGGCGAAAAGCAGGAAGCTTGGCGCCCAAAAGCCATTTACCATTACATTCAGAATAACATGATTTCTCCGGATTTAGTGGTGGATGTATCCGCTTACTGGGATATAAAAATTGAGGCCATCAAAGCTTTCAAGTCTCAGTTTTACGATCCTAATAGCAAGGAGCCTGATACCATACTGACCTCTCCGGCTTTCTTAACTTTTATTGAGGCGAGAGGCCGGGAACTGGGCCATTCAGTTGGCGTGGAATTTGGCGAAGGCTTCACTGTTGATAACAAAATAGGGGTTTCCAATCTGTTTGATGTGGTTATGCAAACATAAAATTGGCCTCAAAAATATATTGGAATACTATTAATTTTTAATAATTGAGGTTGAAAATCAGAAAAACAAATAATTTATTTTAACATAGGATTGAAAAGTATTAGTTTTAGCGGTAACAAAATTATTATTATCAGAACTATATCTGTAGCTACTTCAAATCCTATGAAAAACACAACTCGCGCATTTTTACTCTCCATTGTATTTATTTGCAGTGCTGCCCTAGAAGCCTACTGCCAAACGATTTCTAAAGAAGAACTTATTTTTTTAACAGCCGACTGGAAAGGAGAACGTTTTCCGGATGGGCGTCCGAAAGTTCCGATGGAAATACTGGAGCGGGTTAAAAATATTTCAATTGAAGAAGCCTGGGGTGTATTGCGCAACCAGGGTTATCATAACCAGTATGAGGGTGGATGGCAAATGATTCATGATGATATGCCGATGGTAGGCCGTGCCCTTACCGCGATGTATATGCCAAGCCGGCCGGATGTGGAGGAAAGAGTAAGGAAAAGAGGGCAGGAAGAGCAGAGCAGGGTGGGTGCCACCAATTCATGGCCTATTGATGAACTCACAGAAGGGGATATTTATGTGGCTGATTCCTATGGGAAAATTAGTGATGGAACCCTGATTGGCGATAACCTGGGAAATTCCATTTATGCCAAATCCAAAAATGGGGTCATCTTCGATGGTTCTCTGCGCGATCTGGAAGGCTTAGAAGCCATTGAAGGATTTAATGCCTATGTGCGTGGCTGGGACCCTTCCTATATACAGGAAATGATGTTAATGGGACTCAACACGCCAATCCGCATTGGAAAAGCTATTGTTATGCCAGGCGATGTAGTATTGGCCAAACGGGAAGGTGTGATCTTTATCCCGGCCCACCTGGTTGAAAACCTACTGATCAATGCTGAGTTTATTAGCTTGCGCGATAAATTCGGGCACCAGCGCCTGCGGGAAGGCAAATATACTCCCGGTGAAATAGACACGCGCTGGACCGATGCGATAAAAAAGGATTTTCTGCAATGGATTGATGATAATCCTGATCAGTTGCCCATGTCAAGAGCAGAATTAGATGCTTTTTTAAAGGACAGAACCTGGTAACAGTAGTATTGCTTTAGCAATAAAAACGCAACCGCTTTTTCCAAACCAATTGGTATCTATTTTACAAATTCATTAACTAACCAACCCTGATACACTATGAATCTTCTAAAAACAGAAAAACTTCGTAAACTCTTTCAACCCTCGCCTACCGATAAAGAGCCTGCCGGAAATAACCGCCGTGATTTTATCAAAAAAGCTGGTTTGGGTGGTATTGCCCTCAGTGGCATGGCCCTGAACCCATTGGAAGACCAGATTGCCCATTTGGCGCGGAAAGTAAACCGCAGTTCAGCACCTACCGAGCTTAAAATTACCGACATGCGGATCGCGCAACTGGGCAATGTGCCTTTGTTAAGAATTGATACCAATCAGGGTATATCAGGTTTTGCCGATGTACGCGACGGGGCCGATAAACGGTATGCTTTGTTTCTAAAAAGCCGCATCTTAGGCGAAAACCCTTGTAATGTGGAAATGATTTTCAAAAAAATTAAGCAGTTTGGCAGTCATGGTCGGCAGGGTGGAGGCGTTTCCGGTGTGGAAATGGCCCTGTGGGATCTGGCTGGTAAAGCCTATGGCGTGCCTACGTACCAGTTATTGGGCGGCAAATACCGCGATAAAGTAAGAATTTATGTGGACACACCTACCGTTAACAATCCGGATGAGTTCGCTGCCCGTATGAAAGAGCGGGTAGACAAAGGGTTCACCATCCTGAAAATGGATGTAGGGATCGGACTCGTTAAGGATATTCCGGGTGCGTTAACCAATACCGAACCCTGGGGAGAACTTCGTGGCTGGACCGACCGGGAAGTCACCAGCTACGCGCAAACCATGCACCCTTTTACCCGGGTTCAGATTACCCCCAAAGGCGTTGAATTACTGGCGGAATATGTGGCCAAAACCCGCGAACAGGTAGGTTATGAAATTCCTTTGGGCATCGACCATCTCGGTCATATGGATATCAACAGCATGATTCGTGTAGCAAAAGCGTTTGAACCCTATAACCTTTCGTGGCTGGAAGACATGGTGCCCTGGCAGTATACCGACATGTGGCGCACCATTTCCGATGCCATTGACACCCCCACCATGACGGGTGAAGATGTTTTCCTGAAATCTACCTTCAAAGACCTGCTTGAGAAACGAGCGGTTGATATTATCCATCCGGATCCGGGCAGCATCGGCGGATTGCTGGAAACCAAAAAATCAGGCGACTATGCGGAGGAACATGGCGTGGCGATGGCAGTGCATCATGCCGCATCACCCCTTTCTTTTATGGGAACGGTGCATGCCATTGCCGCCACACAAAATTTCATCGCGTTGGAACATCATTCGGTAGACAATCCGTGGTGGGAAGATCTGATCACGGGCATTGACAAGCCTTTCGTAAAAGATGGTTATGTAAAAGTGCCTGAAAAGCCAGGTTTTGGTGTGGAACTCAATGAAGAAGCGGTGAAGGAACATATGGAAAAAGGCGAAAAATACTTCGCGCCAACGCCTGAATGGGATGAACTGCGTTCCTGGGACCGCATGTGGAGTTAATTCTTATCAGCCATGCAGGTTATCAACTTAGCTGAAAAATTTACCCGGTTCTCAGCGCACTGGCACCCACATATTGTGGGTGAGCTTAATGGGCAACAGGTAAAAATTGCCAAGGTAAAAGGCGAATTTATCTGGCACCAGCACGATGCCGAAGACGAAATGTTTATAGTGATCAAGGGCAAACTTTTCATTGATTTCAAAGAGAAAACAGTGGAAATTAATGAAGGTGAGATGATCATTGTGCCACGGGGCGTACCGCACAGGCCTCATTCAGAAGAAGAGGTGCATATTATGCTGTTTGAACCGGCCTCAACGATAAATACCGGAGAAACAGAGAATGAATTAACGCGAAAAAATTTATCTAAAATTTAACCTATAAAACTAATACCCTTGAAAAGAGAAAATATGTTTAAGCTGCTTTTAGGAGTAGCAGGTGTATGTTTAATTGCTACGCTGATATTCGTGTTTATGGGAAAAGGGGTAAAAAGTGGCCCTTTTCTGATTGCTTTTTTTGTTCTGTTGGCTATCAGCGTCAGAGGGTTCCAGGCTGTTCGGGGCTTTTCTTATACCGTCTGGATTTTCGCTGCCGTAACTGCCGCTATGTTTTATCCTGTTCATTTCACCAAATTGGGCAATTTTGAATTAAAACTGCTCATTATTCCTTTATTACAAATCATCATGTTTGGCATGGGATCACAAATGAGTGTGAATGATTTTGTGAACGTAATTAAAATGCCAAAAGGGGTATTGGTGGGCGTAGTATGCCAGTTTACGATTATGCCGCTGGTGGGAATCACCCTGGCAAGCACCTTCAGTTTTCCCCCAGAAGTGGCTGCCGGTATTGTGCTGGTAGGCTCTTCGCCCAGCGGACTGGCTTCTAATGTGATGTCGTTTATCGCGAAAGCGAATCTGGCTTTGTCGGTAACGCTTACGGCCGTAGCTACCATTCTGGCTCCCTTGCTTACGCCGTTGCTGATGAAACTGCTTGCCGGTCAGTTTGTGCCCATCGAGTTTTGGGATATGCTGTTGAGCATCGCCAATATTGTGATTTTACCCATCGTAGCCGGCCTTATCTTCAATGCCTTTTCTTATGGCGAGCAAAGCAGAAAAAATATTAATATTCAGCTTGCTATTTTCTTTTTCGTTATTGTGCTAAAAAACTTTGCTTTTTACGCTACAAGCGAAGCGTTGATAGGCGAGGTGCTGACTCAGTTTTTCTGGGATCTGTTCTGGTTTTTTATTCTGCCTATTATGGTCGCGCTTATTTTTAAAAATGCTGCCAAAGGAAGTAAAGCCTGGCTCGACAATGCCCTGGCTTTTGTGTCTATGCTGGGTATTGGCATCATTATTACCATTATTACCGCGGCAGGTCGGGATAGCCTGCTGGAAATTGGTGCCTTGCTTATTCTGGCCTGCCTCATCCATAATTGTCTGGGATACTTCCTGGGCTATTGGGGTTCTCGTTTAATTGGTATGGACGAACGTTCGTGCCGTACCATCGCGCTGGAAGTAGGGATGCAGAATGGCGGACTGGCTTCCGGTATCGCGCTGGAAATGGGTAAAGTAGCTACGGTAGGGCTGGCGCCAGCGGTTTTTGGCCCCATGATGAACATTACAGGCTCTTCCCTGGCTACCTGGTGGCGCAACAAACCCACAGGTGAAGAAGATGACGAAGAAATCAGCGCTACCACCAAAGCTGAAAAAGCAACCTGATATAAAAGGTAGCGATAAGGAAGGTTGAAATGCTGGTTACTGAATGCGGAAATGTTGAATTAAAAATGTTAAATGTTGAGTGGAGTCGCTCCAATTCAACACTCAAACATTTAACATTCAACATTTAAAACACAGTCCTCGCTCGTGCCTGCTATTCAAAGGCCTAAGGCCGATCTTATAAGAAAAGTAATCCTTACCAACTGAATGTACAAGTCTAAAGCCAGGGGCTTTGGGAATAAGCATCTCAAGGCAAGAGCCTTGCGGTATCGGTTTTACTGAATATCCTCATTTTTAAGCACTGGATCACGTTTGCGTACCTACTATGTTGTTGTTTACCCCCATCAGACATCGGTTGATGCCCAACTATGACGTGGTTTGCCCTCTTCAGACTTAGTCTGATGCCCAACTATGACGTGGTTTACCCACATCAAGGCAAATTGGGAGGGCTGAACAGGTAAGGTTTGTTGAGAAAAGCGCGTATGAAAGCGGCATTATTAACTACATGATCAAACACAGGGTGTCTTCGTGTGTGCGGTAACACCCTATACCTGAAAGCAGCCCTGCGTAAGAAACGACACCCTTTTCCTTACTCAGATGATCTTTTGTTTCCAGTAGGAGAATAAGTAAGTAGAAAAATTATATAGTAGAGCCTGCCATTGGGGACACCTCAAAACTATGTCCACTTGCTTCATACAGTGGAAACTAAATAATTGAGCTTTGTCATGCTAAGTTTACAGCAGAAAAGAAGTTGGAATAAAGGCGAAATATTATTTGGTTTGCTTTTACAACAAATAGCGATTACAGGTAAAAGATAGCAGAGCAAGAGCCTAACGCGTCATAAGTCATCAAGAGTGCTTAGCCTGCTAATCACTGCTATCTTTTTTATCCCCATATCGGACAATTCATTCTGCCGGACTTGAATAAAGAATACGTGCGGTAGATGGATAAATTCCTGATGGGGAAATAAAATTGATAAGCCCCTCCTGTTACCAAAACTTGTCCGTCACCGAAAGAATAAAACTTACAGAGGGGATTAATCAATAGATACCAAATTTTCTTTTAGTTTATGAAGAGCTTTTATACTCAAAGGTTTACTTATAAAATTAGTTACACAGCTATGAGAGAGTGTGTTATTTATATCGCTTCTATCTATTGAGCTTGTAAGCATCACTATTTTACATTTATCTTTTAGAGACCGCGGTAAAGCATTAAATCTATCTAAAAACTCAAATCCATTCATCTCAGGCATATTAATATCCAGGAATATTATATCCGGAATCTGATCAAGTTGGTATATGTTTTTATTCAGGTATTTCAAAGCACTCTGGGCACAATAAAAGTTAATTATTTTGCTGGCACACAAAGCATGTTCTATCATTTTTGTGCCAACTAAATTATCTATTTCATTATCGTCCACAATCATAGCTAACTTGAAAAATTCAGAAGATTTCATATTAGTTTTGCTTTTGTACAAAAGGAAGATGGGTAAAAACCATACCAACCCAGGTAGATCGACTGATGACATAAATCTGTAAATAGGCAACGGGCAAAGTATTTTACATTAGTGTGGAATAACACTACATATGTTAAGAAAAAAGGAAACTGAAATTAATATAGGATTTCCATCAGTCGCAAAACAATTACTCTTCAGATTTAAAACTCTCAAGTTATTGACTATTTGGAGAATGCAGTTCATATGAGGAAAAGAATTGTTAAAAGGTATTTGAAAATCGTGATGTTTTTCGGAAGTTGGGTGATCAATATACGGCTTTATTAAAACCAGAATTCACCATGACTACCGCGCCAATTAACATCAGGGCATCTTTAGTTGTTTATTTGCTGCTGATATACAGTTTATCCATTACCAGTACGGTTGCCCAACAATCGGCTGAAGAAGTGATGTATGAGCAAAAGATTTACAAGCAGGTAGATACGATCGCGCTAACCGCCCACATCTTTTATTTGCCGTCCACCCTGAAAAAAAGTGGCAACACAGGACTGGCTTTCTTTCATGGCGGCGGCTGGTCTGGAGGCAAACCGGAAGAGTTTTTCAATGCCTGCCGGCGGTATGCGGCCATGGGTATGGTAGCTGTATCGTTTCAGTACAGATTGGTAAAGGGTGATGCGCTGGACCCCAACAAAAAAACCACGCCCATCGATTGTATAATAGATGCCCGGTCGGCCCTCCGCTGGTTGCGGGAACATGCCGATGCGTATCACATTGCTTCTGATAAAATTGTAGCGGGTGGGCAGTCGGTAGGGGCGCATTTGGTGCTTTCCACGGCCATGATTGATGCCTACAATGCCCCAACTGATAACATGGTGATCAGTCCGGTACCCAATGCCCTGATATTATGGTCGGGCACGGTTAATACCATCGAAGCCTGGGCCGACCTGCAATTGGGCAATCAGCGGGAGAAGATCTGGAGCATTTCTCCTTTTCATAATATTAAAAAGGGGATGCCGCCCGTAATCGCTTTCCATGGACTGGACGATGACATGGTACTGTTTTACACGGTTAGTTTGTTTGTAAACCAAATGAAAGCTGCCGGTAATTATGTGGAACTCCACGAGTTTGAAGGCAGAAAGCATTACCTGGGAGCTGGCAGCGACCAATACGCTACCCTGTTTGATGATGAAATCCTACTCACCACCGATGCTTTCCTGAAGAAGTTCGGGTTTATGGCTCCCTGATCTACTTTTTTATTAAATTACTTCAAGGGCGAACCACCTCTGTGTTAAGGTCAGATTTTCTGCCCCGATTAGCCAATATATTATTGACAAAATTTGTAAATTGCTTGTAAACAGACCATCCACCACATGAAAGCTACCCTACCATTACTGCTCATCCTGTATTTATCTTTTTCGGTACAGGCACAACATACACATACCCAGCATGCTAATGCTTCTGCCCTGGAAATCATTACCGAAGTGGAACCGCAGCCCTTACTGGCCCAGGCCATAAGACTGAAAGAAGCTTTGTCTTTTCTGGGTAGTTCATTATCCGATGAGGATGCCAGGCATCTGGAAGCTTTACAGGATAAACCGCTTACTGCGGAGGTAACAGAACACATTCAGCACATCCTTGATCCGTACTGCCTGGCCATGGTCGACATCAATCCGGAAGCACGGGTAAAGGTATTACCAGGACCTGCCCGGGCCAGGCTGGTACAAAACGGCTGGACCAGCTTTCTGGTAAAAGTACACAATGGCGCCGGGGTTAATCCGAAGCTGGAGGTGAGCAGTCCGAATGCCGAACCGTTGTTGCACGTTTCTTCTTCTGCCCCACGAGTGCAGGAAAAAAACGTGCTGAGCGAAGGTGAGGTACAAAACCGTTTTCTGGAAGCGCAAATATACCGAAGCCGCCCTTTGCACGCCAATCTGTCTGGCCTGAATCTGGAATATGCCGTGCTTCAGGTATTCAGCAAAGAGGCTGGCAAGCGGGAAGCAGAAATAGGTTTTAATATTGGGCAGGGTACGCAGGATATTGGCTTCCGCAATGCCATCCATATTCTTTTTGATGTGCAGCCTGCCGTGCAAGTAACCTTTAATATAAAAGATGAAGACGGTTCGCCCACCATGGCCTCTTTTATTATCCGCGATGGCATCGACCGCAACATAGGAAATGAAGTAATGGATTCCCTGGATAATAAATACCTTACTTCCAGCGATCAGTCGTTGCTGGGTGATTATCATTACACCAAAGCCGTTAAAAATTATGGTTTTTTATCCAAGGAACTGAAAGGGTTGTACCCGCTCCCTTCCCGGAGGGTAGCGGCGTTTGACGAGTATCCCGACTTCTTCTTTCAGCCACAGGTGTACCGGTCTAATGGAGAACATGTAAGCCTGCCACCCGGTAATTATGACGTTACCTATACCCGTGGGCCGGAATACCAGGTGCAGCAAAAAACCTTTGAGGTTCCCGCCAACAAAGATGCTGTTGCCGTTTCTTTCCAGTTAAAACGATGGGTGAATATGGCCGAAAAGGGTTGGTACAGTGGCGACCACCACGTGCACGCCGCCGGATGCAGCCATTATGAAAGTCCGGAGGAAGGCGTACAACCGATCGATATGTGGCGGCAAATAGTGGGGGAGGACCTGAACGTAGCCGCCGTACTAACCTGGGGACCAAGCTGGTATTACCAGAAGTCTTTTTTTACCGGTAAGACCGATCCGCTTTCTACCAGTAACAATATCATGCGCTACGATGTGGAAGTGTCGGGTTTTCCTTCTTCGCATGCCGGCCATGTGGTGCTGTTGCAGTTAGAAGAAGATGATTATCCGAATACCAGCACCATTGAGGAATGGCCAAGCTGGACCCTTCCCGTGCTCAACTGGGCCAAAGGGCAGGGCGGCGCTACCGGTTATGCCCATTCCGGCTGGGGACTGGAACCTGAGCAGGCTGCTACTGAGCTACCAAATTATGTGATGCCTAAAATGGATGGCATCGGGGCGAATGAATATGTGGTAACGGTAACGCAAAACGCAGTGGATTTCTACAGCGCGGGCGATACCCCGGCACCATGGGAACTGAACATGTGGTACCATACCCTGAATAGTGGTTTTCGTACCCGTCTCAGCGGCGAAACCGATTTCCCCTGTATTTATGATGAGCGGGTAGGGCTGGCCCGGAGTTATTTTAAAACTGATGACGAACTAAGTTTTCCAGCGTATGTGGATGCCATCAAAAAAGGCAGAAGCTATGTATCGGAAGGCGGGTCGCATATCATCGACTTCGCGGTTAATGGTTTGGAAATGGGAACCGGCAACAGTGAATTGGCATTGCCCGAACCCCAAACACTGAAAGTTACGGCAAAGGTAGCGGCGTATCTGCCGGAGCGACCTGACGAAACGGAGGTAGCCATTGCCGGGCGCAATCTGGCCGCGCAACCCTACTGGCACATTGAAAGGGCGCGCATGGGCAATTCCCGAAACGTGATGGTAGAATTGATTGTGAATGGATTGCCGGTAGATACTGCTGAGATAACCGCCGATGGCGATTGGGAAAATATCAGTTTTGATTATGCCATTACACAATCGAGCTGGGTAGCACTTCGGGTTTTTCCCAGCTCACATACCAATCCGGTATTTGTGGTAGTTAATAACCAGCCTATTAGGGTAAAACAAAGCGCGCTCTGGTGCCGACAGGCGGTAGACCAGTGCTGGAAAATGAAACAACCTGCTATTCGTTCCAATGAAAGAGCCGCCGCCCAGGCAGCCTATGATCAGGCGAGGAAGGTGTATGATAAAATGATTGAACAGGCTACTGATCGTTAAGTAAATAATAATTGCTGCCTGATCGATCTGTTTTTGTAGACAATATTCTACAAGAATGTAGAGAAAGAAAAATAGCTGCTGATCTTTTAATTAAGGTACCTGTCAGATGAATATAGTTTAACAAAGGTTTTGCCGCCATAAAACCGGTTTTTCCCGCCTGATTTTTCTTTTACCTCAATTCACCAATTATGGAATAAATAATGTTACTCTAGCAGTAACCAAAAACCCTTAAACATGGCAGAAATTAACATTCAGAAAAAGAAGAAACCCATTTGGCCCTGGATATTAGGCATTATCGTGCTGGCCGCGTTATTAATCACGGCCATTTACTGGTTTGCCGAAAAGCCGGACAATGAATTAGAATTCGACGACCAAACCGAACAATTAGAGCAACCTAATAACAACCTGCAAGATGAAAGATAACACAGGAAATGAATTAACCAGAACCTACGACCCGAATGTGTTCAAACCGAATCTTTATCCGCTGAGCGCCCTGTCCGATTATGAGGTCGCTGATAAAAACCCGGATGTAAGAGGCTGGGATGTGCTGGGTAACGATGGCGTAAAATTTGGAAAAGTCCATGAACTGATCGTGGATTTAGAAAAACAAACAGTCCGATATCTGGATATAGATATCAACAAGAAAGTTACCAAGGAACTAAAGGGCGAAGACCATGAGTATGAGGTGCTGATACCTGTAGGACTGGCTATTCTGAATAGGGACGACAAGAACGTAATTATTCCCCAACTGAATGTGCAGTCGCTGGCTGGTTATCCGTTATACGAGCGAACGCCTATTTATGTGGTGCGCGAATATGAAACCGCCATCAGGTCTTATTTTACCCAAGGTGATTATCCTCGTCGCGATCCTGATTTTTACAGCCACGAACATTTTGATGTAGACCGATTTTACCGGTAACAACAGACCTTAACCGTATTCATGCACAGTAACCATTTTACCATTAAAAAGGGTGAGGGACCTGTTGTGGCTGCCGCGATCCATCACGGACACGAAACCAGAGCGGAGCTGGCGCCCTTATTTGCCCTTACCGAATCAGAAAGATTAAGAGAAGAAGATCCTTTTACCGGCAACTGGACCACCATAGCCCCCACCCAAATACAGGGAAATAATTCTAGGTTTGAGGTAGACCTGAACAGGCCTCCTGAAAAAGCAATTTATCAGAAATCGGAAGATGCCTGGGGGTTGCAGGTTTGGAATCAGCCATTATCCGATGCGGTAGTCAATCGTTCCTATGCACTGTATCAATCTTTTTATAATAATGTAAAAGAAGTTTTTGATAGGATAATCCAGGAACATGGCGTGCTGGTAGTGTACGATATTCATTCGTATAACCACCGAAGAGAAGCGGCAAATAAGTTTGCCGACCCTGCTGAAAACCCGGAGATCAACATTGGCACAGGCAATTTGAACCGGAAAGTCTGGGGCGCGTTGATAGATCGCTTCATGGCAGACCTGCGGAAATTCAATTTCCGGGGCAGGCACCTGGATGTAAGGGAAAACACAAAGTTTAGAGGCGGTTATTTTTCAAAATGGATTTACGACCAGTACCAGGATCAGTGTTGCCCGGTGGCTATAGAATTCAAGAAGTTTTTTATGAACGAATGGACCGGCGAACCTGATGATGAACAGATCGAGGCTATCAGGGAATTGCTTGCATCTACCATTTCGGGGGTAGAGGAAGAAATTGAAAAAGTAAAAGTCCGGTTGAGAAAAAGTTAATTATGATTACGGATGACACTATCCAGCAGATTTGTGAAAACATTACAGAAGGAAAGAGTATATACCAAAAGTTACCTGACAATGGTGAATTGGTAATTGATCGCGTGCTGCCGTTTATATGCATCTACAGGTTCTCACCTGAACAAAAAGATGCTGGCATTGTACAACTGGTCCAGACACAGGCTTCTTATCTGATTGTACCGGATAGCGATGAATATACCAACGACGTGAAGAAACTGGTGAACTGCGTTGCCAAAACTATTTCTGACCAGTTAAGCGCCTTTTTAATTTTTGAGATCTGGCCAACGCCTGTTGAAGTTGAAAAACCGAAGCCGCCCACTTTCAAAATATTATGCCCTAAAGGTAAGGTGCCTGCTACCATAGAAACCTTAACCAAAGGCTTGTATACCTTCAGAAATACCATTCATGACCTGGAAGTGGAAGAAATAAACACCGTGGAAAGACATCCTCCCCATTTGGCGGAACTGATGCCGTTGCCCGTTGGCAAAGACATGGGTTGCCTGATTATCGGATTGGAAATCCCGCCGATTTATAAAGACCTTACCGGAGATCAGTTCTATTATCTTTTTTTCCGGGTACTGAAAAGGAAGTTCTCTGAAATACTGAAAAAAGCCGCATTTGAGTTTATCCGGATACAAACTTCCAATCAGTTTTCGCATTACCTGATGCTGGGCAAAAGTCAGATGAATCCTAATGTGGGGGACATCGATAAAAAACTGGCGGATATCAGCGGCAGCTTCGATTTTCTGTTAAAAGTTTCGCCGGTTAATTATGAGTCGGCATGGAAAGAATTTAAAGAGAACCACTTTAAAAAGAAACCAAAATTTCATTACCGGCTTATTACGGTAGATCCGGAAAAACTGAAACGGGAACTTTACAACATAGCGCTTGAAAACATAGACGATCCTACCCTGGGCTTTATTTTCAGAGACAAGCGCAAGGAACTTGACCGGCAAATCTCGATGCTGGAAGAACGGAATACTCCCGAATTTTTACAATCCAGCATTAATTTATATGGAAATGTAGACGAAGAACTCCTTCAGACCGCACGTGCCATTTTACAATTAAAACCGCGTAACAGAAGGGGACAAGGGGGCTACCTGAATTCCAAGGAATTCGCTTTTAAGGCCAAAGAAGAAATTGATTATTATCAGCAACATTTGCCGGGTGTAAAAGTTAGTGTAGAGATCAGGCCTGATGTTTCCGGTTTAATCGTTTCGCAGGGCACCCTGTATATCGGCACCAGATTCAAAGTACCCCTGCACCGGGTAGATGCCCTGATTCAGCACGAGGTCGGCACGCATGTGCTTACCTATTACAACGGAAAACAACAACCGCTGAAACAGTTGTATGCAGGGTTGGCCGGGTACGACGAATGGCAGGAAGGCATTGCCGTGATGGCCGAGTATCTGGCCGGCGGACTCACCCTTACCCGCTTGCGTTTACTGGCCGCCAGGGTGGTAGCCGTGCATGCCATGATAGCGGGCCAAAGCTTTGTGGAAACCTTTCTTTTGCTGCATGAAGCGTATGGTTATAAATTGAAAAAAGCCTATAATATTACGGTCAGGGTATTTCGCGGAGGAGGATTAACCAAAGATCTTGTGTATTTACGCGGACTGGTCAGGCTATTAAAATACTACGAAAACAAGGGTAATCTGACCCCATTGTTTGTAGGAAAAATCGCGGAAAAGCATGTCCCGTTTATTGAGGAACTTATTTACAGAAATATTATATCAACCCCTGTATTTCCCAGATATATGGAAAGGGAAGATGCCAAAGAGAAGATCAATCAGTTACAAAAAGGAAAACAATTGTTAGACTTAATCCAAAATTAAAATGAGAATCGGCTTTGTAGTTAATGATATAAAAACTGAGAAACCCGTATATTCCACCAATCATATGGCGTTTACCGCTACCAAAATGGGACATTCGGTTTATATTATCGGAGTGGGCGATCTGGCTTATACGCCTAATGGCAATATGGGCGCACATGCTTATTGTGTACCAGATAAAAAATTTAAATCAGCGGAAACCTTTTTAGAAGCGCTTCAGAAATCCAAACCTACTTATCTGGAATCGACCGACCTGGACGTGCTTTTTTTACGCAACGATCCGGCAGAGGATATGATAGACCGCCCCTGGGCACAAAACGCGGGCATTAATTTCGGCCAAATCGCCATGGAGCAGGGGGTGATTGTGCTGAACGATCCGGGCAGTTTGTCCACAGCCATGAACAAGATGTATTTCCAGCATTTTCCTGAAATTTTACGTCCTAAAACTGTGATTACCCGCGATCAGAAGGAAATTATGAACTTTTTTGAGGAGCAAAAGAAACACGTGGTATTAAAACCTTTGCAGGGTTCGGGTGGAAAAAATGTGTTTTTAGTAGATAATAGCAATGTATCGAATCTGAATCAGATTATAGAAGCCATCAGTCGCGATGGGTATGTAATCGCGCAGGAATACCTGCCTGCCGCCAAAGAGGGAGATATTCGCTTATTTGTAATGAATGGCAGGGCATTAACAGTAAATGGAAAGTATGCCGCCTTCCGCCGGGTTAGTACCACGGAAGACATCCGCAGCAACATGCACGTGGGTGGTAAGGCAAAGCGGGCTAAAGTAGACGATACCATTCTGAATCTGGTAGAAGTATTGCGGCCCAAACTGGTACAGGACGGCATGTTTCTGGTCGGAATTGACATTGTAGGCGACAAACTGATGGAAATTAATGTGTTCAGCCCAGGTGGATTGAACAATGTGGGCCTACTGGAAGGAGAGGACTTTATCAAAGAAGTAATTAAAGCCATTGAAAAGAAAGTATATTACAAACAGATTTACGGTGATAAAATCGATAACCGTAGAATTTCCACCTTATAGCCTGCTTAATTAAAATGAAAAAATATTATTTAACCTAAACCCATACAATTATGTCTATTATTAAAATTATTGAAGTAATCGCGAGTTCTGATAAAAGCTTTGACGATGCTACTCAGAATGCGCTTACTGAAGCTTCAAAAACCATCAAAAATATTCGTTCTATCTACATTCAGGAAATGAAAGCACAGGTTCAGAATAACAAAATTTCATCTTACGGGGTGAACGCCAAAATTTCCTTTGAGGTAAACGATGTAAAATAATTTTCATTTAAGGTCAATAAAAGAGGCAGACAGTTTGTTTGCCTTTTTTTATCCGGGTTTCAATAAAAGTCAGTTGTGAAATTAAGGACAATTAGTTGGATTTTAATAAGTCGTGGAACTGAATTATAAACAAATCCGGTTAAAAAAAGTATCTTTTATGAGTAGATCATCATTGAAAAATGAAGTCAACAAATCAGATAAAGCTATGGAAACCAGAACAGAAGATAAAATAAGACTTTTTGATATTGCCGATGCCATACAGGAACTAAAGGGGTATCTGGAAGGGAGCGGATTTGAAGAATTTGCTACCAATGAAGAAATTTGATGGAAGAGAAATACCTGTCTGTGAACAGATTTAGGAGGTGAAACTAAAAGTACTGCCCTTAATTTGCACCGAGAGATGTACGGATGTTTTCATTAATTAAATTATCATTAGGGAAATTGGTTGAATAGTAATAATTTGTAATTCTAAATGGGAATATATCTTTCCGATTTCAATTTTCACAAATGTACTCTTCAAAAAAAGACAATGATATACTGTCGCGTGTTGCTAAAGGCGATAAAAAAGCCTTCGATGTTTTTTTTGAGAGCTATTATCCCAAACTAATCAATTTTGCCGTGCCGTTTACCAATTCTGTCGCGCAGGCAGAAGATGTGGTTTCTGAAGTGCTCACCAATATACTGGTGGATCGTAAAAGAATATTTTCTCTGAATAACTTCAACGCCTATTTGTATACCGCCATAAAAAACAAAGCTTTAACCCACCTTAGAAAGCAGCACCAGGCACTAACCTATTCTCATGAAAATTATCGCTCAAAATACCAGTTTGTTAATGCTCCCAATCCACATGAACTGCTGGTAGAAAATGAGTTAAAGCAGGTTGTTTCCAATATGATTACCCAATTGCCCGACAGAAGGAAAACTGTTTTTCATATGATTAAGGAAGATGGGCTTAGCTATAAAGAAGTGGCCCAACTGCTGGATATTTCTGAACGTACTGTAGAGGTACATTTAAAACTCGCTGTGAGAAGCTTGCGGGAATGCATAGCGCATTATCTGTCAGACAAAGCTACCAACACAAACGTAATCAATCTGGTAAAAACAATGGCGCTTCTGTCCTGTTGCCTCAGTTTCTGATGCGTTTCTTCTTTGAAAACTTTTAAAATGGTTATAAGCTTGCCTTCTACAAAATCCATATCGCTAAAAAGGCGAAACCGTAGCCATCACCATTTTTATATTACGGAATCCTTTATGCTAAAATACCCTTCACTACCTTACCCGCTACATCGGTAAGTCTAAACCGCCTGCCCAGGTGTTTGTAAGTCAGCTTTTCATGGTCGAGCCCAAGCTGGTGCAAAACGGTAGCCTGAAAATCGTGTACGTGCACTGGATCTTTAATAATATTATAGCCAAATTCGTCTGTTTCGCCGTATACCAGGCCGGGCTTAATGCCACCACCGGCCATCCAGATGCTGAAACATCGGGGATGGTGGTCGCGACCATAATTATCGTTTGTTATTTTCCCCTGGCTGAAATTGGTGCGCCCAAATTCACCACCCCATATTACGAGCGTTTCATCCAGCAATCCTCTTTGCTTTAAATCGGTTACCAATGCGGCAGAAGCCTGATCCACATCTTTAGCCTGACCTGACATATCTCTGGGAAGGTCAGCATGCTGGTCCCATCCCTGGTGGTACAATTGTACAAACCGGACGCCATTTTCCGAAAGCTTCCGGGCCAGCAAACAATTGGCAGTGAAAGTACCAGGAACCTTGCAATCCTCTCCGTATAGTTTTATGATCGCTTCCGGTTCTTTGGAAATATCCATTACTTTCGGCACGGCCGTTTGCATGCGGTAGGCCATTTCATATTGCTGAATTTTGGTGCTTATCTCCGGGTCACCAAATTCCTCATACGATAACTGATTAAGCTTTGACAAATTATCCAGCATTTCCCTGCGTGCCGCTCGGTTCATACCATCCTGATCATTTAAATACAGTACCGGATCTTCTCCACTACTGAATTGTACTCCCTGGTGAATGGAATCAAGGAAGCCATTGGACCACAGTTTGGAATAAACGCCCTGACTATTCCCTTTTCCTCTGGAAATTAATACGGTAAATGCCGGCAGGTTTTCGTTTTCACTGCCCAGTCCATAGCTTAGCCAGGAACCTATACTGGGCCGGTTGCCCTGCTGATTTCCTGTTTGAAAGAAGGTGAGTGCCGGGTCGTGGTTAATGGCTTCGGTATGCATGGATTTCACAATGCAGATGTCTTCCACGATTTTAGCGGTGTGGGGGAACAGATCGCTTACCCAGGCCCTGGCTGCTCCGTATTGATTAAAATCGGTAAAGGAACCCACTAATGGTAAAGATGCCTGATTAGCAGTGAAGCCGGTTAATCTTTGCTCACCGCGGACAGATGCCGGCAGATCCTGCCCCATCATTTCCCGAAGCTTAGGTTTATAATCGAAAGATTCCAATTGCGAGGGAGCTCCGTTCTGAAACAGATAGATGACCCTTTTGGCTTTGGGCGCAAAATGTGGTGTGCCCGGCATTAAACCGTGTTCTTCTGCTATACCGCTTCCTTTTTCCTTAAAAATATCGGGTATTAATAGGGACCCCAGGGCCATGCTACCCACTCCCAAACTTAATTTGGATAAAAAACGGCGCCGGTTCAGGTTGAGCCTGTATTCTAAAAAGTCTTTTTCCATCATCAGGTTTTTGTAATGGTTTCTTCTAAATTGTAAATCATATTAACTACCCGCATCATCGCCGCAAGCGTAATTTTATCTATGTCTTCAGGCAGCGGATATTCCCCAACAGCCAGTAATTGCTCAGCATTTTGCTGGTTGATCGTTTTCAGTTGCTTCTGGTAATAATTGGTTAACTGCCTAATTTCTTTTTGATGAGGCCTTCTGCATACGATTAATCTGAATGCCTTGATAATATTATCCCGAGTCGCACTGTCTTCTTTTAATAAATCTGCCGCCAATACCCGGGAAGCTTCCAAAATGGTAGGATCATTCATCATTACCAGGGCCTGTAAGGGGGTGTTGGTGTTGGATCTTCCGGTTTCACACTGGTCGCGGTTGCTGGCGTCAAAAATCAACATGGAGGGTGGGGGTACAGTCCTTTTAATAAATGAATACAATCCCCGGCGGTAGAGCTTGTCGCCATGGTCCTGCTGATAGGTAGCCAGGTTTGATCCTCCCGCAGTGGCTCCTTCCCACAGGCCTTCAGGTTGGTAGGGTTTTACACTGGGCCCGCCAATGGTAGGCACCAGTAAGCCACTGCTAGCCAGCACCAGGTTTCTGATGAATTCGGCCTGAAGGTGGTAGCGTGGCGAGCGTGTCAGTAGTACATTGTCAGGATCGGCCTCCCGTTTCTGAGGGGTAATTACAGCGGACTGCCGATAAGTGGCAGAAGTTACCATTTGTTTTATCAGGCGTTTAATATCCCAGCCATTGTTCATGAAATCTACCGCCAGCCAGTCCAGTAATTCCGGATGAGAAGGCAGATCGCCCTGCATGCCAAAATCGCCAGCCGTTTTAACAATACCTTTACCAAAAAATACCTGCCACATGCGGTTGATAAACACCCTGGCGGTAAGCGGATTCTGCTTATCAAATAACCAATGGGCCAGGCCTAGCCTGTTTTTAGGAAACTTGCTATTAAATGGTAATATAGATTCAGGTGTACCAGGCAGCACTTCTTCTCCATGTGCATCAAAAACGCCCCGTTCAAGCACGTAGGTGCTCCGCATGGTATCAAGTTCACCCATCACTGATACAATCAGTTTTTCGTTATTTGGTTTGTTAATAAAAGAAAGTATGTCTTCCACATCTTTATCACTGATTTCCATCAGCGGTTTTTTGGCATAAGCCTCCGGTGTTCCCACGGTTGGGTCAATGGCCGTATAGGTAGCCCTCAATTCATCCAGATTATTAAAAAACGCGAATAGCTGAAAATATTCCTTTTGGGAGAAAGGATCAAATTTGTGGTCATGGCAATTGGCACATTCCATAGTGACACCCATTATGGATTTGCTCACCGTATTGGTACGGTCGATCACATAAGTTACCCTGTATTCTTCCTCATCTACGGCTCCTTCTTCCGTGATTTTATGATTGCGGTTAAAACCGGTAGCCAGCACCTGTTCTTTGGTGGCATTGGGCAACAGGTCACCCGCTAACTGCCAGGTGATAAATTGGTCGTAGGGTAAGTTGTTATTAAAGGCATGGATTACCCAATCGCGCCAGGGCCACTGGCTGCGGAAATTATCCATCTGATAGCCATAAGAATCAGCATACCGGGCCACATCCATCCAATGTACGGCCATTCTTTCTCCATAGGCAGCACTTTGCAGTAATTCATCTACTATTTGCTCATAGGAATTTTCACTGGTATCGGCCAGGAATTGGTCCATCATCTCCAGGGTAGGGGGTAAGCCAGTAACATCAAAACTTACCCGTTTCAGCAATCTTTCTTTGTCGGCTTCCTCATTCGGTAGTAAACCGTTTTGCTCTTGCGTGGCTACTATGAAACGATCAATCTCATTTTTTACCCATTCAGAATGGTTAACCTGGGGCAGTGGCTGCGCTACAGGAGGTACAAAAGCCCAGTGGGGTTCATATCGCGCGCCTTGCTTGATCCATTTTTCGATAAGCTGAATTTCACGGGTTGTTAACTTCAGGTCTGATTCCGGTGGTGGCATCATCAGTTCCTCATCCTGAGATGAAACCCGCAGAAATACTTCTGAGGAGTTTGGCTCACCCGGTACCAACGCATGGGCATCAGGATTTTCTTCCAATGCTTTATAGGCAGATTCAGCCTGATCCAATCTTAATCCCGCTTCCCTTTTATTGGCATCGGGACCATGACAGGCATAACAGTTATCTGACAGAATAGGTCTGATATGAAAATTATAACTTACCTTCTCCGGTAACCGCGCTTCAGCCCCTTGCTTCTCTGCTGATTGATTGCAAGCCTGAATTGCTGCAATAAATAATAAGGCACCTGTGAGTTTAAGATAAAAAAGCCGCTGATTCATAAAAGAATTTGTTTTAAAAAAGCAATCCGCTCAGGTGTTATGTTTTAATTATTTTGAGGCAAGAAAGCTTTCAGGTATTCACCGTTTAACCGCATTACCTCTATTGCTTTGTTGGTTCGTTATAGCAATAACCATCCTTTAGTAGTTTGGGTTTTGCGCAAAACCATTTAACCTCACTTCCGATGCCGGAATAGGGAAAACCAACATATACTCCTGTACATTAAAAGATTCAGCACCTACTCTTGGTAAGCGTGCTCTTTCTTCCAATCCATGTGCTGTCATAACTTCTATCGCCAGTCCGGTACGCAGCAGGTCAAACCAGCGGTGATCTTCAAAAGCTAATTCAACCCTTTCTTCATGATACACCGCCTCCCTGAATTCGTCGATGCTTAAGCCGGACAACATTTCTAAACCTGCCCTTATACGAACAGGATTTATATAAGCATAGGCTTCGTCCGTACTTCCTTCTTCATTTAAAGCCTCTGCCAGCATCAGTAGCACGTCAGCGTATCTGTATACAGGCCAATTATCGTTCGTCCAGCCATTATTTTCAAAAGGCGGATGGTAGAACTTTTTAATATATGGAATAGAACCTCCAATAAAAGACTCAAATGTGGTGCTGTTATCAGGGTTAACATAATAGCCGATTGATGCTGCTTTTCTTTTATCCCCTGGTTCGTATGAATTGATTATGCTAGGCGTTGGAATATTTAATCCGCCCAATTGGCCTTGAAATCCTGTTAAATCCAAAGCTCCGGGAAAAGGGCCAAAATCGAAGAAAAAATTGCTGTTCTCGCCCTGTACACCGGAATTAAATTGTACCTCAAATATCGATTCTGAATTATTCTTATTATTAGGATTAAAGATATCAGCATAATCCTGAACCAACTCATAACCCAATTGAGTTACCTGTTGTAAAGTGCTTATGGCATTAGGGTAGTCTTTTCGGGTCAAATAAACATCGCCCAAAAGCGTAAGGGCCGCACCTTGTGTGGCGCGTCCAACATCAGCGCTGCTGTAGTTCACCGGAAGGTTCGCGGCGGCGTCTTTCGCGTCCTGAATAATCTGTTCATATACCTGCTCAACACTGGCTTTCTGATCAGAAAAAGCATCTGTAGGGCCTTTTACCTCTTCAATTCTTAACGGAATTTCACCAAATAATCTCACCAGGTTAAAATAAAGCAACCCTCTGAGAAATTTCGCTTCACCAATAAATTGGTTCTTTTTAGCCACATCGGTAATGGCTGACCCTTCTATGCGATTGAGTATGGCATTTGTTTGCTGAACACCGTTATACAACACCGACCAAACATTTTCGGTATAGCGATCAGTAGCAGTGTTCAAAAATTCATCAACCTGTTCTCTGGTGATGCAACACCTATTATTGGGATTATACTGATAGGTAGTATTATCGGCTCTCACCTCTGTAAAAATCCAAAAATTACCACTCGTGTTCAAAGTCTGCAATACCGAATAGGCACCATTCACTGCCGTTTCAACCTGTTGTTCGGTTTCATAATAATTTGATCCACTTGTGAAGGTAGCAGGCTCAACCTCCAATAACTTGTTACAGGCTGATAAACCCATCAACATGAATGATACAATATAAATTTTAGTTTTCATCTTCGTTCTTTTAATACATTAGAATGTTAAATTAGTTCCAATTGAGTAAATCACCGGAACCGGATAAGGATTGGAGTCGTATCCCGGGGTAAGCGCGGTTCCACCTTCCACATAGCTCGTTACTTCCGGGTTACCGGAGTATTTTGTAAACAGTAAGCCATTTTGAATACTTGCATAAAGCCTGGCACTTTTAATCTTCCTTTTTGCATTTCCATTCGGGAAATTGTATCCAAGGGTGATATTCTTGACCCAGAAATAAGTATTATTCTCAACAAAAAGAGAATTAATATCTCTGTACATCCTCCTGCCATATCCGGTGCCATTCGTGGTAGGTACTATACCATTCCCAGGTTGTGATGGCGATCGCCATCGGTCAATCAAATCGCGGCTCACGTTGAACAAACCATCAAGAAGATGCGTGGTGAACTGATTTGAACTTATCTTGCTTCCACCAACCTGACCGGTGGCACTAATCCTCAGATCAAATTTTTTGTAGGTAAGCGTATTGGTTATTCCAAAAATAAAATCGGGATAGGGGTTACCTATAATGTCAAAATCCTCAATATCATTAATAACTCCATTTCCATTAATATCTTTAACACGCATATTTCCAGGCACAGCACCGGGAAAACTTGGCCCCTGGTCAATTTCCCCCTGGTTTTGGTATATGCCATCAAATACAAATCCGTAAAACATGCCCAAAGGCTTGCCAGGCATGGTAATATTGGTAGGATTACCTTCATAACTGGAACCTGCCAGAATGGGTGCATTGGTTGGACCTAATGTGATTACCTTATTTCTGTTAAAAGCAATATTAAAATCAGTGTTCCAGACAAAATTACCCCGAACAATATTACTGGAAGATATTTTCAATTCAATACCCTTGTTTTGAATGTTCCCATGGTTTTCAATGGCACTGGAAAAACCGGAAGACTTGGGGAGTTCAGCATTTAGAAGTAAGTCTTCCGTATTCCTTTTATAGAGGTCTGCGGTAAGAAAAACCCTGTTGTTCCATAAGCCTATATCTATTCCGAAGTTAATTTCTCGCATTTTTTCCCATCCTAATATAGGGTTTCCCAGAGAATTCATGAGTCTGCCTCCTACAAGGCTTCCGCCCAGGATATAATTGCTTGAAACAATTTGGCTCATGTACGTATAATTTCCAATTTGAAAGTTGCCGGATCTGCCATATGAAGCTCTCAATTTAAAATCGCTGAGCCAACCTGCATTTTGCATAAAAAACTCTTTGGAAACATGCCAGCCCAAGGCTAAGGAAGGGAAATTGCCCCAACGATTATCTTCACCAAACCTGGAAGATCCGTCCCTTCGTATGGTGGCAGTAAGCAGGTATTTATCCTTGTAATCATAATTCAGTCTGGCAAGATAGGATATAAGCGCCCATTCTTCTATGGAAGTATTCCCTGTAATCCGCGCCGCCGCATTAAAGGTTCTCACGTCATCGTCCGGGAAATTATTACCATTAAAGACAGCACTTCTATTGGTTTCATGTTGAATACTAAAGCCCAATAGTCCTGTTACTGAATGGGCATCGCCAAAGGTATTCTGATAGGTCAGGATGTTTTCATTCAGCAAGTTGAGATAAGCTGATGTGCTATGAGAAGCACTCGGAATGGTTGGTGGAAACTGGAAGAGATATCCTACTGTAGAGGGATGAAAAAAGTCTCTTAACCCATCCTGCCAGTCCGCATTGAAAGTCGATCTTATCTTTAAATTATTTACTATTTCATACTCACCAAAAGCACTTGTCAATATGCGGGTACTTTGAGAATTATCATCTACTTCCTTCAAAGCCATGAGCGGATTAGGATACGGGAAAATTCCCGGATCTTCCTGGATCATCGCATTGTAGGTCCCGTCTTCATTATAAACCGGGGGAATTGGACTGGCCACCAGTGCTTCACCAAATCCCTGCTCATTTCTTCCGGCACCACCAGTAATACGTTTACCTCTTTTCGTAAAGGTAGGTGCGAGATTTATCCCCACTTTCAACTTCTGGCCTAAGTTGGCATCTATATTGGCTCTTAAAGAATATCTTTCATAACCAGTTGAAATTACTACACCATCCTGTTTGAGATACCCACCAGATACATACGTTCTTATTTTATCGTTGCCCCCACTTAAGCTTAAATTGATATTATAAATGGGAGCTACCTGAGTTATTACATCAAACCAGTCGGTGCCTTCACCTAACCGCGCGGGGTTTCGGAAGATTTCAGGGATCTCATCAATGGTTGCTTCCTGACCTGTGTTGGCAAGGATCTGGTCAGAAATAGATTCTTTCTTAAATGTGGCAAACTCCTGCGCATTCATTAGGTTAGGGTCGGCGCGTTGCGGAAGCACCTGAACGCCCGTATAAGCCGATAGCTGCACCTTTGGTTCCCCGCCTGTTCCTTTTTTTGTAGTAATAATGATTACACCATTGGCACCTCTTGATCCATAAATAGCAGTTGCTGACGCATCCTTCAGTACCGTAATTGACTGAATATCCTGTGGGGCAATATCATTCATAGGATTGGAAATCTGACTTGATGTGGAGGAAAGCGCAAAACCATCCACTACATACAAAGGCTGGCTTATTGCTCCAATAGCGCCAACACCTCTTAATTGCACCTGAGGGCCTCCCCCTGGGATGCCATTAGAAGTACTGATCTGTAGCCCGGCAATTTGACCTGAAAGTGCCTGGTCAAAGCCTGCAACTGGTAAATTTGCAACGTTTTCCATAGATACAGTAGCCACGGAGCCTGTTACATCCTGGCTGCGTTGCGTGCCATATCCAATCACAACTATCTCCTCCAAACTCTGTACATCCTCTGCCAGAGCCACATCAATTGTAGTTCTACCATTCACTGCCACTTCTTGTATGGTATATCCAATAGAAGAAAACACCAAAGTATCGTTTTCGCCGGGCGCGTTAATATTGTAATTGCCATTCACATCCGTTACGGTACCCGTGTTGCTTCCTTTCACTACTACATTCACTCCGGGTAATCCCATACCATCAGCCTGAGCGGTTACTTTTCCTGATACATTGATGGCCGTACTGATGATGATGGCTGGGGATTCGCTGTTTTCCTTATTTAACCTTCTGATGCTGATGTTGTTGTTGATTTGCTGGAAAATTAACTTTGACGTATGCGAAATTTCTTTTAGCACGTCGGCTACCGTGGTTTTACCGGCAGCTTTACTGAAGCGTTCTTTCAGAAAAGCATCTTTGTGGTCGTAGGTAAATACAAACGCTGTTTTGGATTCAATATCCCGGAATACATCAGCCAGAGAAGCATTTTTATAGTTTGCCTCAATAAATACCTCATGCACACTTTTAGCTTTTTGCGCGTCAGCGGTGTGTGCGAGGCTTAAGCCAACTAATAAGAGCTGGCATACGATACCGATACATGAATAACTTGCCACTTTGATGAATAGTTTGTAAGGTGTTTTTTTCATAATTTTGTTGTTATGGATTAGCGATAGTTGATCCGCGATCCTATACCCAAGCAGGTTACAGCCGTGGCTAGGTATAGGATGAATAATTGTTGCCGGAGATAATTGGCCTTATCTTCGGCTTTTTTGTGAGGTTAGGGTTAATAGTAGGGCATAAAAATTTGTTTAAAAGGTTATCAATACTTTTTTATCATGGAGTTCAAATTTGATGTTTTTATTAAAACCGATATCACGAAGTACATTCCTGAGTTCTTCATGCTGATAGCGGGCACGGATTTGCCAGTTAACGGGTAGTGTACCTTGCGTTTCTACTTTTACACCATACCATTTTTCAATAGTGTTTCGGAATTTGGTAAAGTCCGCGCCATCAAAAATCAGTATATCTTCTTTCCAGCCAAAGGTATTCTCATAGTTGAACTGCCGTGTGCTAAAGCCCGATCTGTTTTTAGGAGCCAGCAGTTCTTCTCCAGGGGATAAAACAGCGGTATGCAGGCGATCCGCACTTTGTACCCGCGCCTTTCCTTCCAACAGCGCGATCTTTACGATATCATCTTCCGAATAGGCATTGATATTAAAAGCCGTGCCCAGTGCCTCGGTGCTGGTACCGGCAGCCCGCACAATAAAAGGTCGTCGCAGGTCTTTGGTAACCTGAAAAAAACCTTCTCCCTGAAGCTGTACCACACGAAGGGTATCGCTGAATTTTTCCGGATAAACCAGACTGCTTTCGGCATTTAACCACACCGCCGTGCCATCGGGCAGGGTATAGGCTGATCTTTGCCCGGCCGGATTTTCAATTTCAACCAAGGCCACTGGCGCCGTTAATAAGGAAGAGACGTTTTCCTTAACCAGCAAAGAAAACAAGCCTGCTCCGAGCAAAAACATAAAAAATACAGCAGCCACTTTACTCCAGTATAACACATTGCCAATTCCATGCACCAAAGGGGTAGGTGCGCTTTGCTGTTGCCCGGTTCCAGCTTTCCATATCTGATCTCTAACCTGAGCTGTGTCCGACGAGGATTTGTAATGAGATGGCAAGGACCATACTTTCCGGATGGATTCAAAAACTTGTCGGTTGGCCGAAGAGGCGCCTAACCATTGCTCCAGTTCCTGCCTTTCGTTTTCAGTGGCACGTTGGCTCAGATACAAACTAATCAGGCGATCTATGTCAGGACGATGAGAATTCATGCATTAAGCTTTATGTACTTATAACTCATCAGGAATAAAAAACCCGTAATAGGAGATAAAAAAAAGTTCATTAATTCAATTAATTTAGATTATGAACTTTTTTATTGTGAAATTATTAATGAAAAGCACAGCTTTGGAAAAGTAAACCGTGCTTAAATTAACAGAATACAAATGAATTATCTGCTTGTGGATAACCCTCAGTACCCGGGATTTTGCTCGAGTTCAGGATTCCGCTGCAATTCGTTATCAGAAATAGGAAACAACAGATGATGCGCCTGATACGTAGCGCCCCACGGATTAGCATGCCCGATCACATTCACAAAATTTACATTACCTGCTGAGGCTACCGGGTATAGGCGCGTGCGCTGGATGTCGGACCAGGCCTTGTAATCCAGGGCCAATTCCCGATACCGTTCTTTCCATACTTCTGCTACAAAAGCCTCTTCAGACAATCCACTCAGGCTGGCTTCAATAGCACTCAGGTCGGTTTGCCAGTAGGCTCTGGCTCTTACCTCGGTCAGGTAGGAAATTGCTTCCGGCGTAACCCCTTCAGACCGGGCAATGGCTTCAGCGGCGATTAACAGTACTTCGGCATAACGGTAAATCCGTATATCCTGATCGCCCCTGCCTGTTTCGTATAAGGCCGTTTCATCATAGAAAAGATAAGGCGCATATTCTCCAAACTCGAAGCGTTTACCTTCAACTTCAATCGCATTAAAAAACAATTGCTGGTTTTGAATCCTTAAATCTTTGTCAGCCTCATAAATTTGCACATACTCATTCAGTGGCCGATAAGCGTTTAAGGTTCTGGTATATTTCAGATTGGGGGGCCTGATATCGCCGGGAAGAGAAACACCAGGCGCGGGATTCGGCGCGATTTCTGCCGCGAATTCAATCGCATAGATGTATTCCGACTCCACATCCGAATCGCGCATTACATTATAGGCGCTCGCTTCGGGCGTAGCCCCGTTCTCGATGAGTTGGTAGGCACCGCTGTTGATAATGACACGGGCGGCATCCGCTGCTTTTGCGTAAGCATCCGCTGCCTGAACGGGATATCCGGCCCTTTGAAGCTGGACATCGGCCAACAGCGCTGCTGCCGCGCCTTCCGTAACTCTGAATCCATTCATGGGAAAGGGCGCGGTTGCCAGCCCACCATTGCTGATCACCCAATTAAGGTCTTCAACAATCTGGTTATAAATCGCTTCCTCAGAGTCACGTGTTACCAGGATACCTTCCAGACTATTATAAGGTTCGGTAATCAGGGGAATACCGCCATAATTTTTTACCAGGAAAAAGTAGTTGAACGCTCTGAAAAACCTTGCCTCGGCTAATAATTGTTGTGAGGTGGTTTCAGATAATCCGGGAGTTTCGGGAATATATTGGATGGCCGTATTGGCGGTGGCGATGGCATTGTATGCACTTGACCACCATTCATCCAGGTATTCGGCCATATTTACCGCGTTAAATGACAATTCCTGGGCACGCAAAGGCTCTATTCTTTCACCCTTTGCTTCATTGTCAAATAATCCTGAAATATATCCGCCCATCATCGCCACGCTGCCTCTGAAGCCGCCCGTATTGTAAAAACCAGTCGCACCACTGTGGTATAAAGTATTTACCAGGCTGTTCGCCTCTTCTCCCGATTGAAAGTAATCATCCAATGACTGTTCAGTCTGAGGAGATTCCACGAGGAAATCGTCGCAGGAAATCAATAATAAGCAGCCAACAATAATAAATATTATATTTTTCATAGCAGAATTTCGTGTTAATTGAAAAGTTGTTTAAAAACGAGCGTTCACGCCAATAGTAAAAGTGCGGGCTTTGGGATATTCGTAAAAGAAAATATTTTGCCCAAAATTGCCACTCCAGGTAGAAGATTCCGGATCATATCCCTGAAATTCATCGGAATGAATCACAAAAGCATTCTCCACGCTTGCATTAATCCGTAACTGATTCAGGCCCAGCATGGAGAGCACATTTTGATTGAAAGTATAACCCAGAGCAAATAAATTGCCTCTGAGAAATGATCCATCCACAATCCAGTGGCTGTCAGGTTGTAGGTTCTGCCCTGAAAGAACCGTATGCCGAATTTGCTGGATCATGGTGTTCTGGTTATTCGGGGTCCAGGCATCGTACAACTGCGTAGCAATGCCATTGGTGAGGGCTTGCCGGTCCTCAGCGGTTGCCAGGGTTTGTTGCATGATATCGGCACCATAAGAAAACTGAAGGTCTATGGTGGCATCAAAGTTCCCAAAGTTAAACCGGTTAATGAAACTTCCGGTAATTTCGGGTAGCCCATTGCCAATGATGGTCTTTTCAACAGATCGTTTGGCCTCGCCCGGAATGGCGCCTACTTCAGCCGCTGCTGCCACTTCGTCGGTACCCCAAGTACCCAGTCGTTCGTAACCCCAAAACGACCCGATAGGCTCACCCACCCTCAGAATGGTCTGGCTACCAGCTACCCAGTTGGGGCCAGGGAAAATATCCTCGTCGTTGGCCCCCAGACTTTCAACCCTGTTTTTATTATAATTGAAGTTAAGGGTGGTGGCCCACAAGAAATTTTCTGTGCTGATATTTCTGGTGGTTACCATAAAATCTATACCCCTGTTAGAGACAGAGCCGATATTATCGGTAATCAGGCTAAATCCGGTGGAAGTAGGAATGGGACGCCCCAGTATCAGGTCCTCCGTCAGCTTGTTGTAATAGTCTACTTCCATGGAAATGATTTCATCAAATAGCGAAAATTCGATGCCAATGTCAAATTGCCTGGTTTTCTCCCATTCCAGATCAGGATTCGGGATGCGCTGTACAAAGCTGTTAGATACCCGCTGCCCGCCAATTAAGGTTGTGCTTGAACCGATGGTGGCTAAAGATTGATATAACCCAATTTCAGTATTACCGGTAATGCCATAGGAAGCGCGCAACCGGAGGTAATCAATCGCTTTCAGTCCCTTCATAAAACCCTCATTCGATACCAGCCATGATAACCCGCCTGATGGGAAAAAACCATATTTATTGTTCTTTCCAAAGCGCGAAGAGCCATCTGTTCTGCCCGTAAAGGTCGCGGAATAGGTATCGTCCAAGGTATAGCTGACACGGGTGAAATACGAGTTCATGGTCCAGTCATTGGCAAAAGAGGAAGAAGGGTTGTGGTTTGAGGCAGCGCCAATGTTATTGAAACTGAAAAAATCATTGGAGAAACCACGGGCACTGGACGCATTCCCATGGGAAAGCCGCTGCTGCCAACTGGCACCTAGTATGGCATTGACACGGTGGATGCCGAAATCCTGTATGTAGGTCAAAAAGTTTTCATTCTGCCAATAAGTTGTTTCCTCATTAGAAATACTGGAATTCCCATCGGGGAAACCTGCGCCAATTAAATTTCTGGGGGCATAATACCGTTGTGCAGAAAGCAGGTTATCTATTCCTACCTGTGTTCTCAGCTTAAGGTGATCGGTAATGTTAATCTCAAGGAACGTATTTCCAAAAAGGCGGGTACCGTTGATTAACCTTTCCTCTTCCTGCAACCGGTGCACCGGATTGGGCAGGCCTTCAAAAGTAAATCCCTCAATCTGGGTACTGTTGGTCCAGGTACCATCGGGCCATTTTACAGGAAAGATGGGTGGCATCTCCGTCATCACCCGGCTGGCATGAAAACCGCCTCCCGTTTCCGTAACGTTATTCTCCCAGGTTTTATTCACCGTTAAATTGGTTCCCACCGAAAGCCATTCCAGCGGATTAGCATCATACACCAACTTAATATTGGCCCTTTGCATCCACGAATTAAGTAAAACCCCTTCTCTTCTGGTGTAATTTAAAAAAGCGCCAAAAGATGATTTCTCTCCTCCGTTTTGAATGCTGACCTGGTGGTCGTGTGAGACCGCTGTTCTGGTGGCTTCTTTCTGCCAGTCGGTATTGTATATCGGATTACCCTGGGCATCGAAAAAACGCTCATCTGACAGGTCCATTACAGGTTCTTCACCAGGGGCATAATCATTGAACAGGGGGGCGTTTTGGTAACCAATGCGTTGTACTTCCATAAACTCCGCGGCATTCATAGCATCCATTTTACTGGCCAGTGTGCCTATGCTGAAATTTCCATTATAACCCACCACAAGTCCTGCTGCGGTACCGCCTCTTTTTGTGGTAATTAATATGACACCATTGGCGCCCCGCGATCCGTATATGGCCGCTGATGAAGCATCCTTCAGCACTTCCACACTTTCAATGTCATTGGGATTCATGGTTTCGATGCCATCCATCACCACCCCATCTACCACATATAGCGGATTGGCAGAAGCATTGATGGTACCGATTCCTCGAATAATCACCCGATTACTTCCGGTAGGGGAACCGGAATTACCAAAAATGCTGACACCGGGTACTTTGCCTTTTAAACTCTGCAATACATTGAAGCTGGGTTGTACCTCCAAATCTTCTCCTGATACTACCCCTACCGCGCCTGTGACTTCACTTTTTCTTTGCACGCCATAACCTACCACCACCACTTCTTTTAAGCTCTGTACATCTTCTTCCAGAGTTACATTAATTACGGTTCTTCCATTAACCGGTACTTCCCGCGCGATAAAGCCAATGGATGAAAACACCAGCACATCGTCCTCATTGGGCACATTGATACTGTATTTTCCATTTACGTCAGTCACTGTTCCGGTAGCAGTGCCTTTAATTATAATGTTGATGCCCGGTAACAATTCATCATCGGCAAGAGAAGTTACCACCCCGGTTACGATAAGGGCTGGTGAAATTTCAGTAAGAGGTTCCACATTTTTCGAGGTTGTGGATAGCGCCTTACCATCATTGGCAAACAATGCAGTCAAGGCGAAAACCTGTATTATGCATCCATAGGCCGCATATTTACAGGTCATGATGAGTACTCTTAGTAAGTCATTTTTCATACATTAGTAGTGGTTTAATGGGTTGTGACAGTTGATTAAAAAATAGCAACTCCTTAATGGAGGAACCTTAAAGTTTTTCGGGTTTTCCGCATAGGCACGCTAAATTTTTATCCTTGTCAATGCATACGTCATGTGGATGCCTGAATATTTTTTCCTGTTGTTCAATTTGTTTTAGCTGCCTGTTTTCGTACACCGGTGGAGTACCTCCGGGATTGGAAACCACTCGATTATTTTTGTCTAAAATCGTCACAAACCCTGTTTCATCCCACGAAGGTCGGTCTGAACGCAGCACTGCCGCATACATGTTTTCATCGTCAATTACCGGTCGACAAACAAAGGCTCCGGGAATTTCGATATCGGATAAAAATTTTCTCTCCAAAGTGAAGCGTTTAATCATGTTGTCCATCCGGGAAGCGATGAGCAACTCCGGTTGTTTACCCCGATGATCCATCGTAATGCCATGGGCATTATTCAGCAGGGAAGAATCCACTTCCTTTGGTTTGTTTTTCCATTGAATCTCATGGGGATATCGCTTCTCCAGCAGCTCATTCCATAGCCATCCTTTCCCGCCGAAAGACCGGATAAAATTTCCCCGCGCGTCATATTGTAAAATAAGCTGGGTGCCATATCCATCGGCCACATATATATGGCCGTTGGAGGCAATGGCCGTTTCGGTAGGGTAATAGCTTTCCGGATCGTACTGTTCCTTTAACGCTTCAGGAAAGGGGAGCTTCAGCAAAAGTTTTCCTTCCAAAGTAGTCTTATATACCGCATGTGAGGCAGTATCGGTAATGTAGAGCATATCCGCACCGCCATCATCATTTAAAGTGAGGCCATGAGCCCCGGCATACACATGCCCCCAGGTTTTGACCAGCTTTCCGGATTGATCATATATGATAATATTATTTTTTGTTTCATTGGTTAGCAAGATGAGGCGCCCTTTGTTATCCTGTACCATCTCATGGCAATCGTTCACAGGGGTTTTGGCAGCATCCAGTCTTCCCCAGGAAAAATCTGCCCGATACCGAAAGTCTCCCTGACCAATAACTGTTTCACTAAGTGTAGGTGTTTTAATAATATTAAAAGAAAATAGGGGGAGCAATAAACTACTGCTTACTACAGCTGTCGTATTTTTAATAAATTTTCTTCTGGACTGTTCAGGGGATATCATGTTTATCGGGTAAAAAATTGTAGAATTATTAAAACTTGTAGCTGTATCTCTGAAGCTTCCGGATAGAATAGCAATTAGGCTAAAATATCTTTTACAACTTTACCGGCCACATCGGTAAGCCGGAAATTCCTGCCCTGAAATTCATAAGTCAGCCGTTCATGGTTCAGACCCAGGGTGTGCAAAATGGTAGCCTGTAAATCGTGGACATGTACCCGGCCACTGATACCGGAAAAACCTATCTCATCGGTTTCGCCATAGGTAAAGCCTTTTTTTATGCCACCACCAGCCATCCACATGGTAAAGGCATCGCCATGATGATCCCGTCCTTTAAAGTCAGCGCCTGACCGGGCTTCCATCATGGGTGTGCGGCCAAACTCACCGCCCCACACCACCAGCGTTTCGTCTAACAGTCCCCTTTGCTTTAAGTCCAGCAGGAGGGCACTCATGGATTTGTCTACCTCCTGGCAGGCATCTTTAAGTGCCCCATCCACCCCGTTGTTCGGTCCTGCGCCGTGGGTATCCCAGCGCCTGTCGAACAGCTGTACGAAACGCACGCCATGCTCCACCAGCCGCCGGGCCAGCAAACAATTATTAGCGAATGAGTTCTTCCCCGGATTGGTGCCATACATCTGATGGATCCATTCAGGTTCGTCATTAATGTTCATCACTTCCGGAACAGAAGTTTGCATGCGAAAGGCCAGTTCATATTGCGAAATACGGGTTAATATTTCAGGATCGAGCGTTTCTTTGTATTCCTGCTCATTAATGGTATTGATGATCTCAATGGAGCGTTTTCTCAGCACCGGGTCCACATCTTCCGGATTAGACAGATACAATACCGGATCGCCCTGAGAACGGCACTGAACGCCCTGATATACCGTAGGCAGAAAGCCGCTGCCCCACACACTTTTGCCCGCGCTGGGTTCACTACCAGATACCAGTACCACAAATCCTGGTAAATTCTGATTTTCAGAACCCAGGCCATAAGATATCCAGGAACCCATACTGGGCCTTCCCAAACGTGGCGACCCTGAATGCATCAGTAGCTGCGCCGGCGCATGGTTAAATTCATCGGTATGCACTGCTTTTAAAAAGGTTACCTCATCCACCATTTTTGAAAAGTGAGGCAGGTAATCAGATACGTAGGCTCCTGACTGTCCGTGTTGCTTAAAGGTTGCCTGTGTCCCTAACATCTGGGGAACACCCTGAATAAAAGCGAATTTCTTCCCTTCCAGTAAGGAAGCCGGACAATCCTGTCCATCTAATTTGTTTAGAGCGGGTTTGTAGTCAAAAAGTTCTAATTGAGAAGGCGCGCCCGCCATGTGCAGAAATATGACATTTTTGGCCTTGCCAGGAAAATGGGAGGTCATGGTACGGGCAGCATTCGCGGTAACTGACACGCTTTTTCCTGTTGTGTCCAGCCAGAGGTCGCAACCCGTTAAAGCACCCAACGCGGTCGCGCCCAAACCCGACATGCATTTTTTCAGGAAATGGCGGCGTGTGTTGTAAGCGGCTATTCGGTATTGCGCTTCATCCATAATATTCTTCATGCGATTCAATTTTTAGTAACAAAATCATCAATATTGAGTAAAGCATTGGCCACCAAAGTAAAAGCCTTTATCCGGATGGTATCATCCTGGGTAACCGCTACAGTATGGGCCAGCTTTTCTTTATGATATTCTTTACTATAATGGCCCAAGGCTTCTTCATACAAAAGCTGTAAAGCTTTTAGTTTTTCCACATCAGGGGTACGAAATAGTACCCGCTCATAGCCCTCCCGCAAACAGGTGGCGACATCGGTAGGATGTACCGCTGCCATTTGTATGGCCAGGGCTTTCGCGGCTGTAAAAAATGTGGAGTCATTCAGCATCGTCAAAGCCTGCAAAGGGGTATTGGTGCGGATGCGCCTCGAGGTACAAACATTGCGGGAAGTGCCATCGAAGGTGGTAAGCATGGGAAACGGACTGGTTCGCTTGGTAAATACATACAGCGAACGCCGGTATTGGTCTTTTCCGGTAGCGGCATTCCAGCTGCCCCAGCCATTGGATGACGCATCGGGCCGGGGAGGTTTTACGCTTGGACCATACATTTCCAGATTAATCAGGCCACTAACCGCTAATATCTGGTCACGCACCTGTTCGGCGGTAAGCCTTACACGAGGACCCCTGGACAGCAGGCGGTTGCGTGGGTCTTTCTCAATTTTTTCGAGCGTGGCTGCTGAACTTTGCTGGTAAGTGGCAGACATTACGATTTGCTTTAGCAATGCCTTTATGCTCCAGTGGTATTGCTCCATAAACTGAACCGCCAGCCAGTCTAACAGTTGTGCGTGCGAGGGTGGTTCACCCTGAGAGCCAAACTCTTCCATAGTCTCGATAATGCCATAGCCAAATAGCTGTTCCCAAAACCTGTTTACAGCCACACGGGCCGTTAGTGGGTTAGCTTTACTTGCCAGCCATCGGGCCATGCCCATGCGATTTACCGGACTACCGTCTGGAATTTCACCCAGGGTTGCAGGCACATCAGCCGTAACCTCCTGACCGGGAGTCATCCAGTTTCCCCTTTCAAAAACATGGGTAACACGGCGTTTGGAGTCAGGCAGGTCCTGCATAATGGGGGTAAATACAGACTGAACAGCCGCCAGCTCTTCTAATTTTTGGTTAAAGCGTGCATTGTATTTCTCTTTAAGGGGGTGCTTTTCATGGTAGTAAATCCAGTCCAGATGAAATAAGTGCTGGGTTAAGTCTTTGTTCTTTCGAAACTGATAATACACCGTATGGGTGCCGGTAACAGGTTGCAGAGATGTTTTGAACACTTTCCACTGGTCCCAATCCCCGGTGTTGGTGATCTCGGTTCCTCCGATTTTTCTTCCATTCAATGAATCTAACCGTACATCAATGAACCCTCCGGAAATAGCCGTGGCACAACGAAATGAAATGGCTTCCACCTCAGTAAGGTCTACTCCTTCAAACCTGATCCATGAACTATCCTGCACCTGCCAGACCGCATCCTGGTTCGGAGCAAGCAGTTCTATTAATTTGCTGGAAGCCTGGTATTCCTCAGCTTCTACCTTCCTGTATCCCAGGCGATATAAAAGATCTTCCTTCTGTTCATGGAGAAATTTGCCTTTTGGCTTTATATCCGCGTCTTTTTCGTTCAGATGACTGGTTATCCAGTCTAGGGTAGCCTGTACCTTTTCGTCCGTACCATCCTCATAGGTAAATAACTTGGGCTGCTCATTGTAGATGTCCCGGTCTTCCGTGCTATTAAAAAAGGCCATAAATTTATAAAATTCCTCATGCCGGATGGGGTCATATGGATGACTGTGGCATTGTACGCAAGCCATAGTGGTGCCCTGCCAAACTTCGAAAGTAGTGCCCACACGTTCTACTACCGCGGCCACCCTGAATTCTTCATTGTCTGTGCCTCCTTCGTCGTTGGCCATGGTATTGCGGTGAAAAGCGGTAGCGATCAGTTGGTCTTTTGTGGGGTCAGGCAGTAAATCTCCCGCCAGTTGTTCAATGGTAAACTCATCAAAAGGCTTGTCCTGATTGAATGCCTGAATCACCCAGTCGCGGTATTTCCAGATATTCCGATCCAAATCTTTTTCGTATCCTTTGGTATCGGCATAGCGGGCCAGGTCCAGCCACATGGCGGCCCAACGCTCTCCAAAATACGGGGAAGCCAATAACTGGTCTACCAGTTTTTCATAGGCATCAGCACTATCGTCCGCTAAAAAAGCGCGTGCTTGATCAGGAGTAGGCGGCAAACCGGTAAGGTCCAGATACAACCGCCGAAGTAATACCTCTTTTTCGGCCCTGGGTGCTGGCGCAAGGCCGTTATCCGCCAGTTTAGAGAAGATAAAATGGTCGATCCCATTGTTCGCCTTATGGTCACCGGTAATCTCGGGCAGCGTAATATCTCTGCTGGGTGGCACATAAGCCCAGTGGTCTTCCCATTCGGCTCCCTGGTCAATCCAGCGGCCAATTAAGTCAATCTCTTTTTCGCTCAGTGGCGCCGCTTCCAAAGGCATGCGGAACTCAGGATCGTGGTTGATAATCCGTTTATACATCTCGCTGTTTTTGGCGTCACCGGGAATAATGGCAGGCACGCCTGATTCGGCCGTGTCTAAAGCTTCTTCACGAAAAAGAAAACTTAATTCGGCGGATTTTTTAACCCCTCCATGGCAGGTAATGCATTTGGTATTAATAATAGGCCGAATATGTTGGTTATAGCTGACTTTCTGACTAGCGTTTTTCTCCAATACCAGATAAACTGATACAGCTAAAAGCGCGATGGCTAACCCAATAAATAAGCTTCTTAGTTTCATAGAAACAAAGTTTGTTCGCTTTTCTCAATTGAATGAACGCTCATACATCAAGCTTCATACCCTTATAACTCACTACGAATAAAAAACCCGTAATAGAAGATGCTAAAAATATTTAATATTACAATTAATACAGACAAGTATTTATTTTGTTAATAATTTTTCAATGGAAATCGCAAGTTCAGTGGGAAAAAATTTAAAGTTCTGATGTGTTTCTCAAAATCCGGAGCAACCGGCAGAGGGGACACCGCGAACTATAATTGTGTTTGACGTCGTATTCCCGACATGCTGCTATTATTTTTTTTCTGACGTATAATAAAATTTAGTTTTATTCCATTATAAAGAAGAGTAGTTGAACCTAGATATTGACAATAATGATGAAACGATATTATTTTTTGACGTTAACGATGGTCTTCATTCTCGGTGCCTGTAGCAAAGACGATGAGGTCATAAATACAGTAGCGGACAATAATGCCGCTGATCCACAGGTGGAAAGCGAAAACCTGCTCGTAAATACCTGGATCTGGGAGGAAATGAATAGTTATTATTTATGGAAAGATAATCTTCCGGATGTGTTGCCCAATGCCATCACAGACCCTAACGATTATTTCAGGGGCCTTATTTATAAAGATGATCGCTTTTCCTGGATTACCGACGATGCAGACGCGTTATTGGGTGAACTGGAAGGCGAAGCCGTTACCATGGGCTATGCCCCGGCATTTGGATTGCTCAATAGTTCCAGCCAGGTTTTTATTATCGTAGAATATGTGTATCCGAATTCCCCTGCGGCGGATGCGGGATTAAAACGCGGCGACATCATTCTGACTATCGATGGGCAACCGATGAATACCGATAATTATTATGACCTGTACACCGGATCGTCGTATACGGCAGGATTGGGAAAATATGAAAATGGTAAAGTTACAGCATCTTCAGCTTCTGTTTCCTTAACCGCCCGTTTTATGGAACTGGATCCGGTATTACACGCGGAAGTAAAAGAAGTAAACGGCACCAAAATCGGCTACCTGGTGTATGCCGAATTTGTAACCGGTAATGGCGACAAGTGGTTGCAATCGCTGGGTAAAGCCATTACCGATATCAAAAATAAGGGAGCCACGGAAATGATTGTGGATTTGCGGTATAATCCTGGTGGCAACATCGATGCCGCCGGGTATTTTGCCAGTACGCTGGCGCCAGCCATGGTGGTAGCCGACCACGATGTGCTCGTTAATTTTGAATACAATACCGACCTGGAAAATTATATCCGTTCTCAGGATGGCGACAATTCAGAAAATCTGGTTTATAAGTTTCCTGCCACCGATGCGAATCTGAACCTGAACCGGGTGGTATTTCTCACTACGGGCAGTACGGCCTCTGCCAGCGAATTGCTGATCAATGGATTGAAACCTTATATGGATGTAATCAGCGTGGGCGAAACCACCGTTGGTAAATTTTATGGCTCATGGGTGCTGACCGACTTTGAAGAACCTGCCCGCCATTCCTGGGCCATGATGCCGCTGGTATTGAAATATGCCAATGCCCAGGGTGTTACTGATTTTGCCGATGGGCTGGTGCCCGACTACGAACTGGAAGACGATTTGCTGTTGGCCCGTGCGTTTGGAAACCTGAATGATCCGCTACTGGCCAAAGGCATCGAAGTGATTACAGGGTATAACCCTTCATCAGCTTCCCGCATGGCTGGCCGTACTTCCGGATTCAAACAACTGGAAGATGTGAACAGACTGAAGAAACACAATATTCTACGGGTAATCCGTCAGGATAATCTGGAAGTGCAGTAGCTTGAAAAAACTGGAAGCCAGGAGATCGAAGCCGAACGTTTTTTTCTGCCAATCTCTGGAAGGCATAAAAAAGGCTTTGCTGGTGAAGGTTCCCAGTGAAGCATTTTTTTGATAACCAATAAAAAGCCAGGAAATATACCAGGCTGAATCTCAGGGAGAAACTGCCTGAAAATTCACGGGAAGTTTCCTTATAAACGCAAGACTAATAGATTTCCTGCCAGGCTATTGCTGGTTACTGCTTTTAATTAATTGTTACGCGTAAGGTGGTTGCGCCATTATTGGCTACCTTACTAATAGAAAGATTCTCTTTGTAATGGGTAGCGATGGCTTTAATGATGCCAATACCCAATGAAACCATTTTTCTTTTTGAGTAGTATTTGATTTCAACTTCATCGGGGCTAATCCTTTTGATAACGAGTTCGGGCGGAGTGGCCTGGTCATCAGAAATTCTCACCACCTTATGCATGGTGGTTTCCACATGCTCTAATAAGTCTAAACTATTCCATTCAGGTTTTATATAAGTCTGGTAGGTTTTCAGCAATCCTGGGGCAATGAAATTCCCAAAAGCTTCCAGCAATGCCTCTTTTTCAACGTTGAGCACTTTACAGGCGGCATCTATTAACCTAAAAATGTCCTCGTCAGGATGGGCTTTGGAGACATCATAAAATTTACCACCTACGCCTGCTTCTTCCTTTATTTTTGATAAGGTTTCGGGGCCGTGATTTTCCCTTACGAACTTTTGCAATTGATTAAAAATGATTCCGTGCATAAATGTGTGATTGAATTATTAAAAAATAAGCCGATATGTATAAAAATTTTTTTAATGATGGGTTACTGTTGTAGCTGTATGATTTGAGAAGATTAAAAAGTCTGTCCAAAAGTAGCGGTATACTACTTCAGTTTCTTTTTCTGTTGTTCAAAATAATTACGCATGTAATAGAATGCGGAGAATTAACAAGCTTTACTTATCGATAGGCAATAGGATGGCTTTGAGATTGGCTGTTATGCTTACGAAGGTTAAATGTACGTACTGAAGAATTACTTAATTTTTGTCGCATCTATTTTATGCTTTTCTACAATATCATTTCTAAACCATTCAAATGCTGATAGGGTCATGATATGAACCTCGAAGTCTAATAGGCCGTAGTTTTTGGCTGTTCTGGTAAGCCCGCTTACCATATAATTACCAAAATCATTGGGGTGAAATTTTTTAATTCCTGGTTTGCTATTCGTTTTCCATCTATCCAAACACCAAATTTCGCTGGATCAAGCCAGGAATTTAATTGCGCTTGTGTGGGTAGTTTTTTTACAGGTGGTGGAAGAATAGCGATTTTCAGTTTTTCTTCTCTCGTTAGTTCATCGTAATTTTTGTAGATATTTTTTTCATCCTTGCTTTTAAAACCAAATCGGACAGAAGAGTTTTTGTGGAAATTATCTCTAATAATTATCATACTGTCTTCTCTGGTAAGCACTTGTTTAGCTTCCTCAACCGTTTTTTGATGTATATCCTGCCCTTCATTGGTTTTCTGGGCTACTATTTTTGTGCTAAAAGCCACTGCAATGCACATCGACAAAGGAATCAGAGCGAACTTTTTAATAAAAGCTTTTTTTGGTGAATTACTTTTCGTCATCATGATGAATCTTTTTTTGGTTAAGGAAAAATGTAAACTACTGGCCAATGTGGGATGATTAGAGCTTACTTTGCTCAGCAGCATTTGCTGGTATGCCGCTATATCTTTACATGTATTAATGACTGATTCGTCGGCTAAATACTCATGATTGAGTTTAATCGCTTGTTTATAGAAATAAATAAGCGGGTTAAACCAGAAGATGATTTGTATCAGTTCAACAAACAGCACATCCAGGGAATGCAGTTGCCTTACATGCGCTAATTCATGCACTAAAAGTTCTCTTTCAATGGTTCGATTTTGATAATCGTATCTATTGATGAAAATAAAATTTAAAAAAAGTGTAGGGAAGAATGGGTTTGTTTACCAGTACTATTTTGGCGCCTTCGTAGTCAATCGTTGTATTTTGGACAATTTCCTTTCGTAACCCTGTTAGGTTTTTAAAAAATCGGAATCCGAATTCAGGAATAGGCAGCACATCTGGCGTGGTTTCTATTTGTAAAATTGGCATTACAAAAGCAAAACAAAGGCTGAATAAAAGGTAAAACCTGTTGAACCGGTGCGTTTTTTCTTTTTCAAGCATTACATGGTAAACAACCAGTAGCAAGGCCAGACAAAAAGCGGATTTTAACAAATAGAGTATCATAGTTTCTTTTTTTGGATTTGCCGCTCCACTATTTTTTTTAATTCTTCCAGTTCTTCTGCGGTCAGATTGGTTTCAGAAGTAAAGAAGGAAGCAAACTGTGCGGCAGAATTATTAAAAAAGTTCTTAATTAACCCGTTCAGATGTTTAGAAAAATATTCCGATTTATTTACCAATGGGTAATATTCCCGCACACTACCATATTTTTTATAGCCTACAAACCCTTTGTCTGTCATGCGCTTTAGTAAGGTAGCTACCGTAGTGGTTGCTGGTTTAGGTTCGGAGAAGGCTTCCAGCAAATCTCTCATAAAAGCTTTTTCAAGTTTCCACAGGTAATTCATCAGCTGTTCTTCAGATTTTGACAAGTTCATACGCTACAAAATTAGAATATATTCTACAAATGTAGAATATTAATTCACATTTACAAGCTTCTCTCAGATTTTTTCCAATTAGAGAAACCTGAAATACAATAAACTCAATAAAAATTATGGTAGTTGAAGAGCGGATATCAAATTTAAGGATGTAGCTGTCGCTTTTTCAAAGCCTGTAACAATAATTTTTACTTCACAAACACCTCATCCTCATCGGCTACAAACATGCGGGTACTTTCGGTAAATTCTCCTCCATTTGGATCTTCATATTTCAAATCCACATAAAATGCTTTAAAACCTGATGCCGGATAGGTTTCCTTTGCTACAATACTGGCCTGTTTGCCTGTGTGCAGACTTTCACCACGCCACTTTTCATCCCGAAAATCACGGTCTTCCGAATCGGCAGACCATACGATGGCATCAATCAGCCGGTCGGAAGAGGCTTGTACCGATAGGGTTATTTCTTTTCCGTTTTCAGAAATATCCCAGCTGCAATCAGGATAATCCGCTTTCCGCAAAGTATTGCCAAAGAAGGCGCTCAGTGCCTGCAATGCCTGCTTTTTGTCGCCCAGGTCGTGCCCGGCATTGGGTACATAGTGGATAAAATTATCACCGGGAATGCTGTCGATATAATTTTTAATGGCATCTACCGGCCAGTATTCGTCGTTGGTGCCAATCATGATCAGTTTGGGCATGGTGAGCTTCTTTCGGTAGGAATAAGGATCAATCATTTGGGTAAGGGTATCGCCCTGCCCGGTGTTCACTTCCTGTGGAATGCCCAGATTGACATAATCCTGAATTTGTTCGCTATAGGCTTTCCATACCTCGAGCTGATAAGCCAGGTTTACGGGCATGTTGAGCACATCAATCACCATAGGAGCGATGGCAGCAACCCTTTCGTCGCTGGCACCGGTAAGCCAGGTAGTCCAACCCCGCTTGGAAGCCCCGGAAACCACAAAACGATTCACAGGATGCTGTAGCGATTCCTTTGAAAATTCCTGTACGGCATCCATGGCCCGCACGGCAGCTTTCACCATAGGGAAAAGCAATGGCCAGGTATAATCAGTATCATTTTTAAAGTGATGCAGGGTAAAAGAGATTAAAGCATCTTCTGTAAGTTCGTCAAAAAGAGGTTGGTTGGGTACCTGCCTAATAATAGCCACAATAGCGTTGTTTTTGGAAGCGATATTACTGAAAGCCAGCAGGGTTTCATCATCATGACCACGCCATTTGGGTTGCCCCGCCTGATTGCTCCCGCCAGTAATGAACAGTAAAGCGCCATCATATTTATTTTCTTCAGGCACCAGGATCGTCAGCTGATGCGACCAGGTATATTCGCGCCATTGCTGGGAAGTAAGCCACAGATCAAAAGCCTGAACCCCATTCACATCAAAGGTATCCTTCACTTCCCATTGGGAAGACGCATCCGCATGGCGCAGGTAGCTTTCCAGGGCAGTAGCCGGGGTAACCGGAATTGGGGCGGATTTTTCCTCCTGCTTTTGCGTACAACAACTCAGGATAATGAAAACAGAGAAGATAACAACCTGATGGATTAATTGGTGGCTCATAAAATTATAGTTCATTACCATGAAGAAAAAACGCTGACATTTATTTCTCTTTGCCAGATGGCCCCATTGGGCAAAGTGCCTGCTCCACTGCAAATGATAAAAGGTTAAAGGTATCCATGTGAATCCCTGATCCTTCCGCGAATTCCGTAAAACAAGTGTGAACTTACGCATATTCAATCATTTTATTATTAAGCTTCAGCGCACATTGTTCGTGAAAATGAAGAAACACAAGCTTTGACCCGCGCATCAAAAGCTTGAGGGTAGGCCGAGAGTTTCCCGCATGCCTGATACCACAATAGAAACTTCATCGCAAAATGAAATCATTCTTAATCAGCAGCTTTTGCGGGCAGGGTTACGCCCTGATTGGCTACCCTACTACGCTGCTTCGGTGGCGGTAGTGGCAAATTGAGGTGGTTCAACTACTACTTTGGCAGAGGTAGGCACAAATAGCGGCGGTTCGTGCGCTTCCTCGGCAGAAACAGGCACTTATACGAGGCAGATATGGCAGTACCTCGGCGGAGATAGCGTAATATGAAAGCTATTACCGCATTACCTCAGCGGAGGTAGCCATACTATCAGGGTTGTTCCTGTACTTCACCAGGGATAAAGGTATGGATTAAATTTAATGGTTATCTCACCGGATTCAATGCTTATATGGGCGCTGCCGCTATATTAAAAGCCTTTCATGAAGCAGACTTATCAGTAAAGGGTATTATACTGGAATATCCTTTTGGCTCCTTATACCAAAGTGTAAAAAACCGATTTAAAGTAATGGGCTACCACAGTTTTCCGATGGCAGGTTTGCTGACCTATTTTGATTGAAATCTTAGTTTACACTGTACTTATTCCTCTGTATCGGCAAAAATCTGATCCAGAAAAGTTTCGCATATAAAGCTTTTTTCTTCCAGTGATTCCACAAAGGCCTTTCCGGTTTCAGTGAGTAAGATCAGTTTATTCT
>JBGTIS010000359.1:0-6566 GCA_041745535.1 Cyclobacteriaceae bacterium
GGAAAAAGTACATGCAAGAATCGCTGCCAATGCAAAAGTAGAATTCAGTGTAGTATCGAATCCGGAGTTTTTACGGGAAGGGGTTGCTGTAGAAGATTTCATGAAACCCGATAGAGTGGTAATTGGTACTTCTTCGAAAAAAGCTCAGGAAATTATGGGCCGGTTATATGAGCCTTTGGTACGCCAAGGGAATCCAGTTATTTTTATGGATGAAAGATCAGCCGAACTTACAAAGTATGCGGCTAATTCATTTCTGGCTACTAAAATTACTTTCATGAACGAAATTGCCAACCTTTGCGAAAAACTGGGCGCTGACGTTGATGAAGTAAGAAAAGGTATCGGGACAGACAGCCGCATTGGCAAACGCTTTTTATTCGCCGGTATCGGATATGGCGGCAGTTGTTTCCCAAAAGATGTACAAGCACTGGCAAAATCCGCAGTAGATGTCCAATATGATTTTAAAATACTGAATGCGGTAATGGACATCAATAATAAGCAAAAAACCAGGCTTGTCGAAACTATGAAAACCCATTTCAAAGGCAATTTAAAAGGTAAAACGATTGCCATATGGGGTTTGTCTTTTAAACCTTATACCGATGACATCAGAGAAGCTCCTGCTTTGTCCAACATTAAGTTATTACTGGATGAGGGCGTTCAGATAAAAGCCTACGATCCGGAAGCCATGAAAAATGTAAGAAATCTGGTTGGTGACGAAATTACCTATTGTGTGGATGAATATCATGCGGCTGAAGATGCGGATGCCATACTGATTATGACTGAGTGGCCGATCTTCAGAACGCCCGATTTTGACAAACTTATGCTAATTTTGAAAAATAAACTTATCTTCGACGGACGAAATCTTTATCAACCCGACCGTATGGAAGAACTAGGATTTACATATTATAGTATAGGACGAAAAAATATTCATGGCTAAAAAAAGAGTTTTAATTACAGGGGGAGCTGGTTTTCTTGGCTCCCATCTTTGCGACAGATTCCTTAAAGAAGGATATTATGTAATCGCAATGGACAATCTTATTACTGGTGATTTAAAAAACATTGAGCATTTAATGCATCGCGACGACTTTGAATATTTTCATCGCGATGTGTCAAACTTTGTGCATGTTCCCGGTGATCTGGATTATATCCTTCATTTTGCTTCACCGGCAAGCCCTATTGATTATTTGAAAATGCCAATTCAAACCCTGAAAGTGGGTTCGTTAGGTACTCATAATTTATTAGGATTGGCACGCGCGAAAAACGCGAGAATTCTGGTAGCTTCTACTTCAGAAGTATACGGCGATCCTACCGTACATCCTCAGCACGAATCGTATTGGGGTAATGTAAATCCAATTGGTCCAAGAGGTGTATACGATGAAGCTAAAAGGTTTCAGGAAGCTATTACTATGGCATATCATAAAGTTCATAAGCTTGAGACAAGGATCATCCGAATCTTTAATACGTATGGTCCCAGAATGCGTCTGAATGATGGCAGAGTGCTACCTGCATTTGTAGGCCAGGCTTTGCGTGGCGAAGATCTTACAGTTTTTGGAGATGGCTCTCAAACACGATCTTTCTGTTATGTAGACGATTTAGTAGAAGGAATTTACCGTTTATTGCTTAGCGATTATCCGAATCCTGTCAATATTGGTAACCCCGACGAAATTACTATCAGTGAATTTGCTGAGGAAATAATCAAATTAACAGGTACCAGTCAAAAGGTTATTTATAAACCCTTACCGCAGGATGATCCTATGCAGCGACAGCCTGATATTACGCGTGCAAAAGAAATACTTGGATGGCAACCTAAATATTCCAGAGCTGAGGGTTTAAAGCCTACGCTTGAATATTTTAAGAATCAATTAAAATAGCAGAATTATAGATAAAATGCCAAAAAGTAAAATTCTGGTAACAGGTGGTGCTGGTTATATTGGTTCTCATACAGTAGTAGAACTATATGAGGCGGGCTTTGAGCCTATCATTATCGATAATTTTGTGAATGCTGAAAAGCGCGCTATTCAAGGCATTGAGCAAATTATCGGGAGGTCTGTTAAAGTGTATGAAGGAGATTGTAATGATCAATCATTTGTTACTCAGATTTTAAAAAAAGAAGACCGCATCAATGGTATAATACATTTTGCGGCATACAAGGCTGTAGGCGAATCGGTTAGGCAACCATTAAAATATTATATTAATAATATTAATTCGCTATTAGTGTTGCTTGAGTTAATGCAGGACTTTTCCATTAAAAATCTTGTTTTTTCATCCTCCTGCACGGTTTATGGCCAACCAGATGTATTACCAGTTACAGAGGAAACGCCAATAAAACCAGCCGAGTCACCTTATGGCAATACCAAGCAGATTTGTGAGGAAATTATTGAGGACACAGTAAAAAGCGGTGCCAGTATTAAAGCTATTCCACTTCGGTATTTTAATCCAATTGGCGCGCACCCTACTGCGGCTATCGGTGAATTGCCATTGGGTATTCCTAATAATCTGGTGCCTTTCGTTACCCAAACCGCAGCAGGTTTACGCGAAAAAATTACAGTTTTTGGAAACACCTATAATACTCCGGATGGTACCTGCATTCGCGATTATATCCATGTAATGGATTTAGCCAAAGCTCATGTAAAAGCAATTCAGTATCTTGATAAACAGCCTGCCGATTCTTTTTACGAAGTATTTAATGTAGGAACCGGAAAAGGAAACTCAGTACTTGAAGTAATCACAACTTTTGAAAAAGTTAATGATCTTGAATTAAATTATACCATAGGCCCACGACGCGACGGCGATGTAGAACAGGTATATGCAGACGTATCCAAAGCTGTAAGTCAGCTTGGCTGGAAAGCTGAGCTAGATCTTGCACGTGGTTTAAAAGATTCCTGGCGGTGGCAGAAAAGCCTGGCGTAATTTTATTCCGCCGCCTTTACTTCCCGCAAATACATTTGTATGGTATTTTCAAGGCCAAAATATAAGGCATCACAAACCAGGGCATGGCCAATAGAAACTTCTTTTAAATAAGGAATTTTCTGCTTTAAATATCTTAAATTTTCCAGATCAAGATCGTGTCCGGCGTTAATGCCTAATCCAAATTTATCAGCCAGTTGAGCGCTTTCAACATAATTTTTTACAGCTTCTTCCCGGTTATGATCATACAGGCGGGCATAACTTTCTGTATATAGCTCAATCCGGTCAGTGCCTATTGCTGCTGCGCCTTCAATCATTTTTTTTTTAGGGTCAACAAAAATAGAAGTCCTGACACCATAACTTTTTAATTCAGTTATGATTTCTTTTAAAAATTCTTTCTTTTCTTGGGTATTCCAACCAGCGTTTGAGGTAATTACATCGGGCGGGTCAGGTACTAATGTTACCTGGGTAGGTCTCACTTTGGCAATAATGTCCATATACCGCTTATCCGGAAAACCTTCTATGTTAAATTCGGTGGTGACTATTTTACTTAATTCCAATACATCATTATATCGAATATGACGTTCGTCTGGTCGTGGATGGACCGTAATACCTTCACCACCAAATTTTTCTACATCTTTAGCTATTTGAACAATATCAGGGTTGTTACCACCTCGGGCATTCCGGAGCGTAGCAAATTTGTTTATATTTACACTGAGCTTCGTCATTTTTTAGCCTTTTGTATAACTTTACCAGAAAGTTAATAATTATAAATTAATAAGACAGATATTGATATGAGTTTAAAAGAGCAAATAGAAGGGGATATAAAAAAGGCTATGCTGGCTAAAGATAAGCAAACGCTTCAGGCACTACGCGGCATTAAGTCGCTGATTTTGCTTGCCGAAACTGAAAAAAGTAATAAAACTCCTTTAACCCAGGAAGCAGAAATTGCCTTACTTTCCAAAGCAGCCAAGCAGCGCAAAGACTCATTAGATATATATCAACAACAGGGCAGAGAAGATTTGGCGGCTGTTGAAGCTGCCGAACTGGAAGTAATAAACCGGTACCTTCCTCAGCAACTTTCAGAAGCAGAACTAGAAACTGAGTTGGCTAAAATTATCAAAGAAGTGGACGCAACCGGACCGCAAGATATGGGGAAAGTAATGGGAAAAGCTACAAAAGACCTTGCCGGCAAAGCCGATGGAAAAGCCATTTCTGTAATCGTAAAAAAACTTCTGAGCAATTAATGGCACTTTCGATTTGGGACCTTATACTGATTATTCCTCTTATTGCAGGTGCTGTACGCGGATTTACAAAAGGTTTAATAATGGAAGTGATTTCTTTCATTGCCTTTATTCTTGCTATTGTTGGCGGTTTTAAACTTATGGATGCTGGGGTGGGCTACATTAGTGAACATACCAATATGAGCAATAACATCTTACCAGTAGTTTCTTTTATTCTGATTTTTATTTTGATTTTGTTACTGGTGCATTTTATTGGTCGCCTGATCAAACTTCTTTTCCACCTTACTCCATTGGGGATGTTTGATAGCATAGGGGGCGCCGTACTGGGATTAATAAAATGGGCCTTTGGTGTAAGTTTGATTTTATGGCTTTGCGCAATTTTAGGTTTTACACTTCCTACCGAAACCAATAGTTGGGTATACCAAAATCTTCAGGGCTTCGCGCCTATGGTTATTGAAAAAAGTAAAACCCTATTTCCTTTTATTCAGGAATTATTTGATTCGGTAAAAGATAGGTTGCAACCCCAAACTGCTTAAGCTACATATCCAAAATCACATTATTTTTCTCCCATAAAAGAATACCCAAAATCTATGGGAGGGTTAAAATTTTCTTTAATGGCACGTGGCGAAACCCACCTTAAGAGATTCAGCACCGCTCCGGCTTTATCGTTGGTGCCTGACCCTCTTGCTCCGCCAAAAGGTTGCTGTCCCACCACAGCACCGGTAGGCTTGTCATTGATGTAAAAATTGCCAGCCGCATTCACCAGTTTTTTCATAGCCAGGTCAATGGCATACCGGTCATTAGAAAATACGGCTCCTGTAAGGGCATACGGTGAAGTTTGGTCAACCAACTCCAGCGTTTCTTCAAAGTATTCTGCCTGATATACGTAAATAGTGACTACCGGCCCGAAAATTTCCTCGCACATGGTGGCATACATAGGATCCTGGGTTACCAGAATGGTAGGTTGAATAAAATATCCGGTTGATTTGTCATATTCACCACCCGCCAGAATTTCCACCATATCGTTTGTTCTGGCAGCATCAATATATCCACTTATTTTGTCAAATGCCCGTTCGCTGATTACCGCCCCCATAAAATTGGTAAAGTCTTCCACATCTCCTACTTTAATTTTTCTGATATCATTCACCAAATATTCTTTTACCTCATCCCAGAGGTTATCTGGTATATATGCGCGGGAAGCAGCAGAACATTTTTGTCCCTGGTATTCGAAGCTTCCCCGAATGATGGCTGTTGCCAATTGCTTTGCCTGGGCACTTTTATGGGCAATGATAAAATCCTTTCCGCCGGTTTCACCTACTATGCGAGGATAGGCTCGGTATTTATTTATGTTGTTACCAATTGTTTTCCAGAGTTCTTTAAACACCTTGGTGCTTCCGGTAAAATGAAGTCCGGCAAAATCTTTATGATTAAAAATAACATCCCCTGCTACAGGACCATCTACATGAATAAGGTTAATAACGCCGTCGGGCATACCAGCTTCTCTGAAAATTTCCATCATTAAATTGGCCGAATAAATCTGGCTTTCGGAGGGTTTCCAAATAACTGTATTGCCCAGCATAGCCGGAGTAGTAGGTAAGTTTCCGGCTATAGCCGTAAAATTAAAAGGTGTAATAGCAAATACAAATCCTTCTAATGGCCGGTACTCAAGCCGGTTCCACACATCGCTTAAAGAAATGGGTGGCTGTTGCCCATAAATTTCTGACATATACTGTACATTAAATCGCAGGAAATCAACAATTTCGCAAACAGCATCAATTTCCGATTGATGGGCAGTTTTGGATTGTCCCAGCATAGTGGCTGCATTCATTTTGTAGCGGTAAGGGCCCGATATGAGTTCCGCCGCTTTTAGAAATATACTGGCTCGTTGTTCCCAAGGCAAGTACATCCAGTCGTGCTTGGCATTCAGAGCCGCATTAATAGCTAACTCTACATGCGAAGCGTCACCCTCATAATAGTGTCCTAAGATGTGCTGATGATCATGAGGAGGGAACAAAGGTTTCTTGGTATCTGTCTTAATTCTTTCACCGCCTATAAAAAGAGGTGCCTCTACCTGTTGTGATTTAAGCGCTTTTAATGCTTCTTTGAGGTTCTTCTTTTCCGGCGTACCCGGCGCATAAGCGTATATCGGTTCATTTTTCGGTATGGGAACGTTGAAAAATCCTGCAGACATAATTTTGGCGTTAATGTTACATACTATACTAATCGCAAAGGTAGGGCATTGCAGATAAAATAAAGGTTCTGACCATCATTTAATACACTAAGGATTAAACAATAAATAACTTATAACAGATTTGTGTTTACCTTTCAAAAAAGAATGAAAGGCGATGCGTGACAATTTGGAATACAAACAACAATTTTTTGCTGAGTTGGACGAAAGGCTAAAGCGATTATTCGCAG
>JBGTIS010000360.1:0-9404 GCA_041745535.1 Cyclobacteriaceae bacterium
GTGAATGAAAACACCTATCCGCATGGAGGTCAGCTTGCGTTTGCCGCTACCAATACCATTCCTCCTGGTAATTCTTTAAAACCACAAAACCAGAATACAATTGAAGTAGGCACCGAACTGCAGCTTTTTGACGGAAGATTAGGATTGGATATCACCTATTATAATACCGTTACCAAAGATCAGATTGTATCCATTTTGCTTCCACAATCTACGGGTTTTGAAGCCAAACGTCAGAATGTGGGCGAGGTTTCTAACAAAGGAATAGAAGCATTGGTTACGGTTTCTCCCATAAAAAATACAGCTTTCAACTGGGATCTGATCTTTAATTTCAGCAAAAACAAACAAACCGTGGAAAAACTGGCGGAAGGGTTGGACGACATCGGCTTAACCAGTGGATTTAGCGGCCTGTCGGTAAGAGCCGAACCCGGACAAAGCTTTGGCCTGTACGGAGTAGGATGGCAAAGAAATGATGATGGCGCGCTGATTATCAATCCGAGTACGGGTTTGCGCCAAACAGGTGTGAGAACCCGTTTCGGAAGCGTTTATCCCGACTGGGTAATGGGCATTCAGAACTCATTAACCTACAAAGGAATAAACCTGAGCTTTTTGGTAGATATCCGGGAAGGGGGGGTATTGTACTCTAATTCTGTTACCAGCTTGCGAACTTCCGGATTAGCGGAAGAAACATTGGAGAATCGGGGCAATATATTTATTGACGAAGGTGTGCTGGAGGTTACAGACACGGAAGGCAATACCACCTATACGCCAAACAATGTACCGGTACAATCGATGCAGGATTTCTGGGGAGGCCATAGTGCTGCCAGTATCATCGAAAGTGGAATTTTTGATGCTTCTTATGTGAAGTTGCGGGAAATTACCTTAAGCTATTCGCTACCCAAGTCCATCCTTGAGAATACATTTATTGGGACTTTCAGCATTGGTATTGAGGCCAGAAATGTGTGGCTAATTCACAGCAAAGTACCTCATATTGATCCGGAAACTAATTTCTTCGGAACCAGCCTGATTGGCGAAGGTGTTGAATTTAACAGCATTCCTTCTACCAGAAGTATAGGAGCAAATATTCGGTTTACTTTTTAAAAAATGATGACAATGAAAATTTTTAAATATATTCCATTCATTCTATTGTTGATTGTGGTATCGGCTTGTGAAAGCGATTACCTGGATGTAAATACCGATCCGAATACCGCGTCTACTGCCGATCCGGCCTTGCTTTTTACCAATGTTATTGATCAGTATTCTACCAACCGGGTTATTGATTTTGGTTCCACCTGTGCTCCTTTCGCGCAATTGTGGTCAGGGGGAGGTTCACTGGGTGCCGGTGTATTCACCAATCCTGAGGTATACAGCGTTAGTATTTTTACAACAGGCAATACCTGGCGAACGTATTACCGTGAGATGCAAAAAAATCTGGCCCTTGCTATTCAGGGAGCTGAGGCAGCAGATCCGGTAGAGAATAATTCGGCAGCGCAGTGTAAAATTATCAGTGCCCTTACTTATTTCTCTGCTTCAGTAATCTGGGAAGATGTACCCTACACAGAGGCGGTAGACATTGATTTTGAAACACTGGAACTACGTTCACCCAATCCAAAATTTGATCCGCAGGAGCAGGTACTCAATGGTGTGATATCCATACTTGACGAAGCGCTGAATCAGATTGATCTGGAAAGTGAACTGAGCATTAAGAGCAACGACCTGATTTATGGAGGCGATATGGTGAAATGGAGAAAGTTCGCTAAATCATTAAAATTCAGAACGTTGATGACCATGGTAGATGCCGACCCTGGTAAAGCTGCTGATATTGCTGCTTTGGTCGCGGAAGGAGATATGATTTCTTCTGTAGCAGAAAACGCTGCCTTTCCTTTTTTCACTGATTCGGGTAACAGAAATCCTTTCTGGGAAACTTTAAACGCGTTTGCCGGAGGAGAAAACTTCTTTTACTTCGCCAGTGAAGCCATGGTGGAACTTATGAAAAAGAGAAATGACCCCAGGCTGAAAGTTTATTTTGAACCCTATCCTGATGCTGAAGGCCCTTCACCCGATTCAGAAGTAATGGGCGTACCTCCAGGAGAAAACGCCAGTGCTTCCGAAACCTGGGTATTAAGCACCGCACCGGTAGGCGAAGATGGCACCGTTGAATTGGTAAGGCCTGGTGCCAACGATATATTGTTTTCTTATCAGGAGCAATTGTTCCTGGAAGCTGAAGCGATAGGTCGTGGTTTGGCTCCTGGAGGTCTGGCAGAAGCTGATGCCAGAATGAGAGCAGGGGTACAGGTAGCGATGGGAAGTTATAACATTGCCGCCACTGCTATTGACACTTATCTGGCTACTATTCCTGCGTTAAGTACAGAAGCAGAAGCGAAACAGGTAATCGCGGAACAGGAATGGATCGATTTAATTATCAGACCCCTGGAAGGATGGACTACCTGGCGAAGAACAGAAATCCCCGCTTTAAATCTTCCTCAGGGAGCCCTTACCAATCAGATCGCACGCAGATTTCCCCTGCCTCCTGATGAACTGGCCGCGAATACCAATGCGCCTGAGCAACTTCCGTTAGATACAAAAATGTGGTTTGATAAATAATTTTAAAACGTATATCCATGATGAAATTTATAAAATTCACAAGTTATGTAGCTGTATTGCTGTTGGTAGTAAGCTGTAAAGAATTTGAAGACGACAGCTATAATATTACGAACCCGCTGCCACAGTTTGTAGAACTGAACACTGGAAATGATTTAACGGCTGCTGCCGGAGATACGGTAACGATCAGCGTACGCGTGCGGGAAAATATCTATTCCGATGTGAACATTGGATGGGAAACAACCGGAAGTTTAACAACTTCAGGCACGGCAACCATTCCCCGCGATAATCTCAGTACTACATTCGATCTGGTATTGCCTGCCACGCCTGGTGAGGCAACCGTAACCTTGGTAAGCGTAGACAATGGGTTAAGCCTGGGGCGCTCCAATGCCACGACTTCCAAAATATCCAGAAAAATTATCTGGGAATAACCAAAATAGTGAAGCCATTACCTGTGTTTAAAGGTAATGGTTTCTTGAAAATTAAGGACTTACTGTTCATTTAAGCAGGTGAGCAATAGTTTTAGGGCATTCTCCCCGTCGGGGCGCCGACCGGATTTATTCCGGCGGTAGCCGCGCTAGGTCCTATGAGGGGATGCCGGGTGCCGGCCACCGGGTGCCGGCCACCGGAATTCGGCAAAGCCTCATCTGGTCGGCACCCGACGGCAAGGGGTACTTTATTACTTTTGCTCACCTGCTTTGAACTATTCATTCCAGGAGTTTTTTTTATTTGCCTTGTAGACGTACAAAAAAATAGGATGGGTCCATGCACACAAGCCTGATCACCCTGCAATAACTATCCGCATATTATTTTGCGTTATTGAGTTCCGCTATTTCGTCATACAGCGTTCGGAAGCAGTTTTGAGGAGTATTTTCTCCGGCTTCCTCGTTTACTTTTCTGCCATAATACCCATCCAGAAAATCTTCGGTACCCGACCATACCGTTTGCATCATACCCTGAAATCTTTCTTTCATAGCCTTTGTGGACTGTTCTCTGAATCGTACCATGTCCGCTACCTGTTTGGTGGCCAATTCGGGTTTCCGCCATGGGCATGTAATCACATTCAGTCCTTTCATAGCAAAATATACAGCGGTTTGGTCGGCTCGCTCATAATGCCAATCGCAGATTACCACATCTTTGGGAATAAGGTCGATGGCCGGATTGGTATTGTTCATGCTGGCTTCCCACATTCCCAGTCCCGTAAGGTTACCATCCAGCAGGCGGTCGCCCCAGATCCAGAGCTTTCTGTCATTTTCAGCCAAATGGTCGCGAATCAGGGTAACTTCTCCGGCAAACAGTTCAGCCTTGTCTTTACCGCTACACCGGGGGCATTGGTCGTCGCCAATATAAAAAACCTCATCCATACCGGCATGGAAAGCGCTGGATTCAAAAACCTCACAGATTTCGTCTACCAGATCAAAAACCACAGCGTGCACTTCCGGGTGCAGGGGGCAGTAGCTTTTGCAATACAGACTATCTTTGTTGGGCCATTCGTATTTTTCCGGCATTTTTACATGCGGCGTTTCATCAAATTGCGGATATACTTTTAATAAATTAGTGGTTTTGGTAGCCCACGACTGGTGCCCCAGTAAATTGATTTGCGGAATAAGCTGAATATTGTGCTGCTGACAGGCTTTTACCATTTTTTTCACATCCTGTTCCGAAAGGGCTGCACTATCTCTTAATTCAGGACGACTTTTGAACTGATAATTAAAATCGACCCGCAGTACCAACGTATTTACCTGCCGGGGCGCCAGTTCTTCGATAATAAATTTTATAAATTCATCCACCCCATCAGGACGTGGTGCCGCGATACAAAAACCACGAACAGGCAGCAGAGAATCTAAAGAGGTAGTATTACTTTGGCTCGGTACATAAGGCCGGGCCGTAAGCGTTATCATAAAGAAAATAAAAATAACTGGGTAAAGTAGTAATTTCATGGTATCTGGGGTTAATTTTGGTTATTAAACCGCATGAGGTAATTTACTAAATATTCAGTAAACCTGATAAAATAAGGACCTGATTGGGTAAATAAATTTTCAGGAATAAAATTTAAATAAAAAAATTAGTCCTGAATTCAGGTTAAATCCAAAAGTAATTTATGAATTCGGTTCTGTTATGGTAGCAGGGTAATATTTCACAATCTTTATCGTTTTTTCACCAATTCAGGTGTAGTATTTTTGGTGATTATGGCTTCAGGAAATTTACATACTTTGGGAACAGTGGTGCTTACTCCTATTACGGCGTCAGCAGCCTGGGAACTTACAGGCGGCGATACCCATATGACCCTTATGGCCGGGCTGGGTTGCTTAAGCGGCATCCTCATCAGTCCTGATCTGGATATGCGCACCCGTACTGTTTCTGAACGGTATGTGGTGCGGATGTCGTTAGGACTGGGCTGGCTGTGGATTGCCATGTGGTACCCCTATGCGCTGCTCTTCAAACACCGGGGTGTGAGTCATGCGCCTATTTGCGGCACCGTGAGCCGGATTCTTTATATGAGTCTTTTCTACATCGGAGTTGCTTATTTTTTCTATACCTTTTACCAGGTCGATATCCTGGTATGGCCACAGGAATACTGGCTGCAGTTATTGGTATTTGCCGTAGGTTTAACCATATCGGATTTAGGGCACTGGGTGCTGGATTGGTAAAGAATGTACAGGGTTAACATTTCCTGTGCAGGTTGGTTGCTATTGCATGCGAACATCCTACGAAAAAATTGATATTGCTCTGGCAAGGCTGGAAGAACAATATAGCAAGCAAACCCGCTTTTCCGGTAAAGGGCTCATGGAACAACTGATCGCAACCATTTTATCGCAGCGTACCAATTATGAAAACGAAAGAAAAGCCTTTACACAAATGTGGGAACAGTTTGGCTCGTGGCAGGGCATTATGGAAGCTCCGACTGAATTGCTTACCCAGGCCATTGCGTCTTCTAATTACCCGGAAATAAAAGCACCCCGCATCAAAGCTGTATTGCGGCAAATTAAAGAAGCACGTGGCGATTTTAATCTGGATTTCCTGGCCGATTTACCCCTAGAGGAAGCTATGAAATGGCTGATGCGGCTGCCCGGTGTGGGCTACAAAACTACTACTTTTCTGCTGTTATTCACTTTTCGCAAACCGGTGTTGCCCGTCGATACCCACGTGCACCGGGTTTCGCAACGCTTGGGTATTATTCATGCCAAAGTTACGGCCGACAAAGCCCATCAAATTCTATTGGACATGCTACCGCAGGAAGCCCCTGAATTACTAAATTTCCATAAGCTGTTTTTTAAACATGGTCAGCGTACCTGCACCTGGAGTTACCCCAAATGCAGGCAATGTATCCTTACGGATATTTGTGATTGGTACCAGAAAAGCAGCTCAGTTTCTCCACAAACAATGAAGGGTTAAAATACATGCCTAAGCAAGTTTCAAAATTAGAATAAATATGTAGATTCTAGTCAGAATAATTCTGCAAGCTTGTTATGTGTATTATTGACATTTATTAATAAATGATTAATTTTATACCAAAAAAAATAGTATATTTATTAAATAGACATTGCATCCGGTTTATTTTAAACAGATTGCATTTTCATGGTTACTTACCCTTTTTAATCCGATGATAGACACTACCCTGGCTGGCTCACCTCTCAAAGAAGCTGATCTGAATGCGGCTGAACTTTGGGAACAGTTCATCGCCGGAGATCGGGTTGCCTATCAAAAACTATATTGCTATTTTCTTCCCGGCCTGTATAGTTATGGTTTTAAAATAATTGCCAACAAAGAGGTGGTGAATGACTGCCTGCAGGATTTGTTTATTGATTTATGGAAATATAAGGATAATCTCTCCATGGTATACAACATAAAACAATACCTGTTTTCATCATTCAGAAATAAGCTGATCAAAACAGTTACGCGGAACCGGTATCAGGCCTGCGACATGGAACTTGCCTTTGCCGATACGCTGGTGGTGTTTCCTTTTGAGCAAAGTATTATCGACAATCAGACACAGGGGGAAAACAAAATGCGGTTACAAAAAGCTTTTCACTGTTTATCGAAAAGGCAACAGGAAGCGATCAACCTCTTGTTTTATGAAAAGTTCAGCTACGAACAGGTCTCTGATATCATGAACATCAATCTACGTTCGGTATATACCTTGGTGTGGAAAGCGCTTTCCCTGCTCAGGAAAGAACTGTTAATTCTATTGATTGCCGCTTTTCAGGGATAATCGGAGCTTTGATAACCCTCAGATTGCTTTTAGTATTACCACACGATTCTAAAATAATTAAAAAATATTTAATTTTTTTTAGATAACTATTGCCCCTAGCTGGCTCTTTACAATAAAGTGGTCGATATGGAAAGTTATGAGCGATATGGTGTAGAAGATTTTGTATTGGATGAAGCTTTCCGGAAGTGGGTGCTCCATCCCGATAAATCTTCTCACAGTTTTTGGACTAACTGGCTTGCCGCGCATCCACAAAAAGCAGCTACGGTTGCACAGGCTATTGAATTAATCAGGCAATTACCAGTGGTACACCATGGAATTAGCCTCATGGAGCTCAGCAATATTACTGAAGCTATCGAAGCAGGTATAGATAATTTACAGCAAACGGATGTGCTACAGGAAAAGGTAGTACCCCTGACTGCCTATGCGATAGCAGAAAATAAAGAATCAGATTACCAGCCTCGCTTTCTATTTGTGCTGGCAAAAATAGCCGCCTGTGTGTTATTTGTAATCGGTATGGCGTACTTTATTTATCAATATAAATATCCCGAATCTCCTGCGCCTGGTGTGGTATATGAACAGGTGGTAAAGGAAAGCCCAATAGGGCAGAAAACCACCGTGTTTCTAAGCGATGGTTCAAAGGTAATGCTGAACGCAGGCAGCAGGTTAACCTTCACCAAACCCTTTCAGCCAGACAAGCGGGGAGTAAACCTGGAAGGCGAAGCATTTTTTGAAGTAGCCAGGGATTCTCTCCGGCCATTTCAGGTGTTTGCCAATGAGGTAACAACCACAGCGTTGGGTACCAGTTTTAACATTGCTGCTTACCCCGAAAGCAATGATATGAAAATATCGCTGGCAATGGGTAAAGTTAAAGTGAGTTATCAAAGCCAGACCGATCAAGCTGTACCTGAAACCTATTTTCTGGTTCCCGGCGAGAAGCTATTATTTGAAACTGATAAAAAGCTTTTTACCAAACAACTATTCAATGCCGATGAAGTGCTGGCCTGGAAAGAAGGAATTATTTACCTGAAAAATGCCGATCAGCCAACTGTAATCAAAACCCTGGAACGGTGGTATGGCGTGCGTATTGAAATTGAAGGCAACAGTACCACTTCCTGGGATATCAGTGCGAAATTCGACAATCAGTCATTAAAAAGTGTGCTCACTTCTTTAGCCTATACCCTGAATTTTGACTTTGTTATTAAGGAAGACCATGTATTAATCAAGTACTTATAAATAAAAAAATACTTATGAACTACACAGATACCGGATAAAAAAGTAGCAGCGCTTGGTGGGCACTGCTACGAAACAATTTTTCTTCTTAACAGGCAACCGTTGCCATGATTCGAATAAGCAACTGTTGCCTTGGCAAAAAGAAGCTCTAATAGCTTATTATCTACTAAAACACCTTAAATATATGAAATACATCTTTACAAGGATACTTATGTATTCATTTTATGGCATAATTCTGCAAATCGCATGCGGTAGCTGGGTGCTGGCCACTATTCCGGGTTATGCCCAGGAAGGCACCAGTGCCAAAGATATCCCGCTTACACTACAGTTGGATAACGCTGATCTGATCACTACTTTCAAACAAATTGAACAGATCACTGACTTTAATTTTGTGTACAACCGAAAAGACATTGACCTGGACGTCAGGCTGAAAAGTAATTACCAAAATACTTCGTTATACGATATACTGGTAGATATTTCCAGAAAAACCCGTTTGGGCTTTAAAAGAGTTAACACCAATATCAATGTTAAAAAATTAACAGACAACCAGCAGGATCCTGTTACCGAAGAACTGGTAGTAATTACGGTAACCGGTAGGGTAACTGCTTTTTCAGATGGTTCTACCTTACCTGGCGTAAATATTCTGGTGAAAGGTACCAGTACAGGCACGGTTACAGACGTAGATGGCCGATATAGCATCAGAGTACCCAATGAAAATACCGATACCCTGGTATATTCATCCATTGGTTATCTTACCCAAGAAGTCGCGGTAAAAGGTCAAACCGTTATTGATATTACCTTGTCGGAAGACATTAAAAGTTTGAGCGAAGTTGTCGTAATCGGGTACGGAACGGCTGAGAAAAAGGAAATTACCAGTTCGGTAGCCAGTGTGGATTCCAAAGACTTTAACAAAGGGAATGTAAACGACCCTGCCCAGTTGTTACAGGGAAAGGTGGCTGGTTTGTCCATTGCCAAGCCGGGTGGCGACCCGAATGCCGGTTACAACATCCGGTTGCGCGGACTCTCTACTTTTGGTGCCAACTCACAACCACTAATCGTAATCGACGGCGTGGTAGGAGGCTCATTACAAACGGTGGATCCAAATGATATTGCATCGGTTGAAGTGCTTAAAGATGCTTCCGCAGCAGCTATTTACGGCACCCGTGGTGCATCCGGGGTAATTATCGTAACCACCAAACAGGGAGAAGGTTCCGGCGTAGCCAGCATCGATTACAACGGATATGCGGCCGTAGAAGAGGTGGCCAGGTTCGTACCCAACTCCACACCACAGCAGTTTGTGGAAGCCGGTGGTATTGATAATGGTTTTGAAACCGACTGGCTGGATCTGGTTACCCAGAAAGGC
>JBGTIS010000361.1:0-5366 GCA_041745535.1 Cyclobacteriaceae bacterium
AGTATTTTATAAAACATTTTCATATCTGAAATTTTATGGGATCTCTTAAAAATTAAAATTTAATTTGAAACCTACCGGAATGGTCCAGGGCATTACGTTCTGTCGCTCTATACCCTGCCGGAACATATTCACCGTATTGCCCTGAGGACCTGAGTTGGCTTCAAAAGCTCTTTCAGGGTCGATACCAATATCGGCCTTATTCCAGAGCATTATATTGCGGCTGTACACAGAAAGCGAAACATTCTGGATACCTATACCATCCAACACGCTGTTGGGGATGCGATAGGCCAGGGAAATTTCTCTCAGTTTCACAAAGCTGGCATCAAAGGTAATGGCTTTGTTGTAACTCCAGGGATACAGGTAAGTCATCCACCAGATTTTGGTTTCAGGCCCACCGAGGTTTTCCACATATTCCCCATTGTCGCCAATGTACACGCCCGGTACAAAACCGCCATCATTACCTTCCACCACCTGGCCATCCTCTTCATATCTGTAATCAATACCTCCGGTTTCCGCGGTGTGTCCACCAACCCTTGGGAACTGACCATTGCTGGCAATAATATATTTATCCGGATCTGATTTTAACAATTCCGGTAAATTGGGCGTGTTGCCGGGAATCAGCATATCAATTTGTCGCTGCGATTTCCAGTCTGATTCGCCGTAGCGATAGGTATACGACATAAACTCACCACCCTGCCGCCAATCGATGCTGGCGCTTAGGGTAAAGTTTTTAAAGGATACGGAAGTTTGTCCACCCACCATAAAATCAGGGTTGAAATTACCCACCTTTTCCATGTTTTCTACGCCGCTTAAGCTTTCATACGCGTCACCGTCAGAGTTCACAATGGGCCATCCGAAATATTCGGAATTTGGGTCGTCCACCGTGGCATATCCTCTGCTGTACAGGTCGCCAATTTCTTCGCCAATAAAAGTAAAAGCGCCGCCACCATTATCACCCCACATCTGGATAAATTCAATGCCTTCCGCCAGTTCCTCAACCGTAGTAGTATTCTGTGTAAAGTTAAGGTCAACATCCCATTTCCAATTAGCAGTAGCAATAGGAGTAGCACCAAGCGATAATTCCCACCCTTTACTTTTTAACAAACCCGCATTGATCAGTTTTTGGTTGTAACCAGATGAACGGGGTACATTGATACCTAAAATCTGGTTTTTATTTTCCATTTCATAGTAGGTAGCGGAGAATCGTAAACGATCGTTGTACATCGAAAAATCAATACCCCCTTCAATAGAAGTTGCGATTTCAGGTTTTAACTGCTGGTTGAGCAAATTACTGGGCACATTAGTGGTAACCAGGTTGCCCCAGCTTCCAGTTCCTAAATTAGGCTCTAACTGATAAGGGTTGGTATCGTTACCTACCTGTGCCCATCCTAACCGGACTTTTGCCAAAGAAATGTTTTCAGGAAGACTCAGCACATTTTCCAACAATAAACTGAGCGATGCTGAGGGATAAAAATAAGAGCGGTTTTCAGCAGGCAATGTGCTTGACCAGTCGTTTCGGGCTGTTACATCCAGATATACCATGTCTCTGAAGCCAAAAGACGCTAATCCATATAAACTGTAAATGGCCTTTTCACCCTGACTGTTAGAAACTTCAATACCATCAGCAGGAATATTCCCAAGGTTGTATAATCCTGGTACAATGATGCCTACGCCTCCCCGGCTGCCAGCATAATGGTCTGACCATTGCCGGTTCATGATGTTACCACCAAATGATACGGAAAGGTCAAAGTCTGTTGTGGTTTTGTTGTAGGAAGCCAGAAAGTCGGCATTGGTTTCCTGATTGAACATATTAAGCAGGTAATAACCGCCATTGGGTTCGCGGGTATAACTATAGGGTATTTTCGTTTCTCTCTCTTCATCAAACCGATCCATAGAATACTTGCCTGATAAGGTAAATTCAGGGGTAATCTGCCAATCCAATCCCACATTACCATAAATGCGGTCTCTTACAAAACCGTTATTAATGCCATAGGCAATAAAATAGGGGTTATCAGCCTCATTGCTTACCCAGTTCTGCTGAATGCCTTCCTGACCTTCCAGCCAGTAATTTCTCATATCCCGCACATCCACATGCGGATAGGCGTATACCGATTGTAATGCATTGGCGCCCCGGTTGCCAGTGGCCGGTCGGTCGTTGGAATTGCTGCGGGAAAAATTCAGGTTGGTATTCAATGTCAGGTTTTTTACAATTTGATGTCCACCATTTAACGATATGGTATTCCTGAACAGATCAGAGTTTGGAATCAAACCCTTGCTGGACATATTGGTATAGGAAAGGCGGAAATTGCTGTTTTCCGTAGCATTGGAATAGGCAAAGTTATTAATAGAGGTAATACCGGTCTGTAGAAAATTTTTCATGTTATCAGGATAAGACCTCAATTCAACAGGAACAGGGTTTCCGTTCTCATCCAACGGACTGCTCCATTGTACGGCATTGATTCCAGCGTCCAAGGCAGGTCCGCCCCAGTAGGCAGAATTTTCATCCAACTGGTTATTGAATTCACCCGGTCCGTATTTATAATGGAAATCCAGATACCGGTATGGCATTTCAAAAACGGTATTGGTAGAAACCGTTACGCCGGCACCTTTGCCTTTTTTACCCGATTTGGTGGTAATCAAAATAACCCCATTACCGGCTCTGGACCCATACAGGGCAGCCGCGCTGGGACCTTTTAATACCGAAATTGTCTCAATGTCTTCGGGATTAATATCAGAAATGGCATTTCCATAATCCACCTGGTTCCGGTCGCCCATTTGTCGGATGTTGTTCAAACCATTTGTTAGTGGCACCCCATCTACCACAAACAAAGGCTGATTGTCGCTGGTAAGGGAAGTAGCTCCGCGTATAATAATACTGGTAGAACTTCCCTGTCCACTGGTCTGGTTGATCTGCACGCCAGGCACCCGGCCTGCCAGCGAGTTCAACACGTTTTCCTGCGCTACCTGGGTTAGTTCGGCACCATCCACTTCTGCCACAGAATAGCCCAGCGACCTTTCTTCCCGTTCAATGCCAAGGGCGGTTACTACCACCCCCTCCAATGATTCGCTGCTGAGTTCCATGGCCAGGTCAACCACACTGCGTCCGTTTAAAGGTACTTCTACAGTGTTGTAACCCACATAAGAAAATACCAGTACGTCGTTGTTTTCGGGTACCTGAATGGTATACCTTCCGTCCACATCAGTAATGGTTCCTATTTGGGTATCTTTTACAATTACGTTCACCCCAGGCAAACCTTCCCCTTCGTCGGCAGAAGTTACCTGTCCGGTTACGGTAAGGGCAGATTGGTTGGCATGCGCCATTCCCATACTAGCCAAAAGCACAGCAATGAGAAGCAAATAAAGCTTTTCACGGTAAATATTTGAGTTCATAAGTTTGGTGGTTAAGGTATACAATGAAGTTAGTCGTTTAAGCAAGCATCATTTTATTTGAATTGATAGTTAGTAGTTTTATTTTTTTAGTGAACCAGTATGTAGTATTGTAATTGAAACTGAATGAAAAAAAAGCAATAAGAAATTCTTATTTGTGCATAAGTGCTGGTTTCAGGCCTATACTGAACTAAGCATATCGCTACTTTACCTGAGGCGCGCCATAACTTTTAACTTTTTCAGATTTTCCGGAAAAGGAAACCTGTATGTATATAGGTATTAACCCATACCAAGCATGGCTATTTTTGTTCTATGAATTAAAGATAGAGATTCTCCTGAGTGATTTGTGCGCTTTTTGCGTTAACATATTCATATTTTGCGCAAGAAATAAAATCTTAATTTTTCTGTCATGGTTTGTTAACAATGCTGTAACATTTCGTATTTATAATTTTATAAGGTTAATGCAAAATTATATAAAACCGGTTTTGTAAATTATGCTTATCTTTGTAGCTGTAATAACTGAATACCCTGATGAAGTTTTTTCGTAATCTTTCCGCGACAATCCTGGCACTGGTCATGCTGCTTACCATAGCAGGACAGGCCATGAGCTTGCATTTTTGCGGTGGAAAATTTCAAACCATTGGTATTTCCGGTATTTCCAGCTCGTGCCATCAGGCAGTTAAGCTGCCTCCATGCCACCAACAACCATCCGGTGAGGAGCATGCCACTGACCAGCACGGTTGCTGTGAGAACCAAACCGTAATTACCGAGCATCTGGATTTGCAAAACCAGGTCTTCAGCAAGGTGAATTTCCAGAAAGCATTTGTGTATGTAGCCATCGCCTTACCTTCTTGTTTTGGCATACAACTGCTTGCTCGGGTAGAAATTATTGAAAAACCTTTTGCGGTTCCCCGGATTGTGCCTGACCGCATGATCCTGTTTCAGTCCTTTCTTCTATAGCCTTTTTTCTATCTTAACTTTTAAGCTGTAAGCTGACTTTCAGATTGTACAAGTCTGGATATTTGATATATTCTGATCTTATAATTCGGTCCATACAGCCCTTTCTCTGATTATTGAAAATCGTTTTTTTTAAATATTATTTATGATGATAGAAAAACTTATTTCATTTTCGTTGCGTAACCGAATCCCCGTTTTGCTGGTGGGGGCCATTCTGTTTGTATGGGGAATTTTTGCCATCCGTGAAAATAAAATCGATGCTATTCCTGACCTTTCCGAAAACCAGGTGATCGTGTTTACCGAATGGATGGGCCGCAGTCCGCAAATTATTGAAGACCAGATTACCTATCCGCTGCTTACCAATATGCAGGGCTTGCCTGAGGTAAAATATGTGCGGGCTACCTCTATGTTCGGTATGAGCTTTATTTATGTGATATTTCAGGATGATACCGACATCTACTGGGCCCGACAGCGCGTGTTGGAAAGGCTAAGTACCATTGGTAACAGCTTGCCGGAAGGGGTACAGCCTACGCTGGGTCCGGACGGAACCGGCGTCGGACACGTTCTCTGGTACACGCTGGATGCCCCGCAAATGGACCTGGGTGAGCAGCGGGCTATTCAGGACTGGTATGTGAAGTTTGCTTTGCAAAATGTACCCGGAGTAAGTGAGATTGCTTCTTTTGGCGGATTTCAGCAGCAATACCAGATCACCGTCGATCCTAATAAACTCACCTATTACGATATTTCTATACCCCAGGTGGTGCAGGCAGTTCGTGCCAACAACAATGAGGCAGGTGGCAGAAAGTTCGAGATGAGCGGTATCGGCTATATTATCAAAACATCCGGCTACCTGAAATCATTGGAGGAGATTGAAGCCATTCCGCTGGCAACACGGAATGCCACGCCGGTTCGGGTACAAGATGTGGCTACCGTGCAGATGAGCGGAGAAAGCAGGTTGGGTATTTTTGATCTGAACGGCGATGGCGAAGTAGTGGGCGGCATTGTGGTGATGCGCTACGGCG
>JBGTIS010000362.1:0-5095 GCA_041745535.1 Cyclobacteriaceae bacterium
GCCTGGGAAGTACAGAAAGTAGAAGAAGTAACGCAAGACGATGCTCCTGAAGAAAAAACCTATGAGTTAACCATTTCTGATGGAACGCAGTCAGGCATCATTGCCTTTGATGAAGAAGGCAATATGGTAGAGTAACTAAAATGCATCTTACATATTTTGTTTTAAATTAGAATTAAAAAGGCCTTTAATATTAAATTACTAAAGGCCTTTTTTTGATTACTATTTTTGAAACTCCAAAATCTGTTTCCACAATGTGTAGAAACTGTCTACAAAATGGGTAATTATTGTTGTTTAATTCCGCAGTATTTAATGGATGTAGTTAGGAAGTGTTTTTTTGTAAAAATTTGATTTTCAGTACATTGCACAGATTACCATACAATTGGCACTATTATTTGAAGTTGTAATTCTAGAAAAGCATTAACCTAAAAAAATAAAAAGACCATGAAAAGATTATTGATTCTCGCAATTGCGCTCGGAGTAATTTCTTTCACTTCTATAAATGCTATCGCTTCCGTTATCGAAAACACAGCTGTAGTAACTACGGTTGCTGACGATGGAAGAACTGAGATTCAGTATGATGAACTTCCTGATGCTGTACGCACTTCTTTTGAAGGATCTGATTACGCGGCATGGGAAGTAGAAAAAGTAGAAAAAGTAACCGCTGACGAAGCACCAGAAGATATAACCTATGAAATTACTGTTTCTGATGGAACCAACTCTCAGGCAGTTGCCTTTGATGAAGAAGGTAATATGGTACAGTAATGTAAAGAATTTGATTTTAAGTTTATTGGGATATTAAATCAAAAAAGCTCCCGGTCATTTGATCGGGAATTTTTTTGTTTTATAATATCAAATAGTGTAAATTATCCACAAAGTGTGGAATTATTGTTCAATTTTATTTTAGATAGTATTAAGTTATACCGAGTTTTTTGTTGATAAATTATAGTAATAATTGATTTAATTAAATTTTGCTTTATTTTCATTTTTTGGCATATATTTTCTACTATTTATTAAGGATTTCAAATAAATAATACACTTAAAAACCAATACATCATGAAAAATATCGTATTCGCGTTTATTCTCGGAACCATTTTGCTGGGTTGTAATACCAAAGAAATGGAAGAAAAAATTACCCAGCTACAGCAGGAAAATCAAAAGCTGTTAGCGGAAACTAATCAGAAAGACAAGACATTAACCACTTTTATGGAATCTTTCGCTGAGGTTGAAAAAAATCTAGGTGAGATCAGGGCCAGAGAAATGAACATTGAAATGAGCAAGGAGGAAAATCTCTCTTCTGAAGACTTAAAAGAAAGAATTGCTGCCGATGTACAGGAAATTAATCGTTTGATTACTGAAAACAAAGAAACTATCAGCAAGTTGAATGTAAAGCTAAAAAATTCAACTAACGAGAATGTGCGCCTGAACAATACCATGCAGAAGTTGCAGAAAGAATTGGAAGAACAGGTAGCTCAAAGAGAAGAGCGAATTACCACATTAAATACTGAGCTTGAAAAAATGCATGGAACCGTTGAGGAACTTAATACTAATCTGGCATCTTTAAAAGAAAGTAATACTGAAAAAGAACAGTCTATTGAGCAAAAAATTCAGACCTTAAATACCGCTTACTATGTATCTGGTGAAGCGAAAGATTTGGAAAACAAAGAAATTATCGACAAAGAGGGCGGTTTTTTGGGATTAGGCAGAACCGAAAAATTAAAAGATAATTTTAGCCAGGATCAGTTTACCAAAATAGATATACGGGAAACTGTGCTTTTCCCAGTAGATGGCGACAAAATTGAATTGGTTACCTCGCATCCAACCGATTCTTATAAAATTGAAAAAGATGAAACAGGTGAAAACTTAAACCTGGTAGTTTCAAATCCTGAAAAATTCTGGGAGTCATCTAAATACCTGGTAATGGTAGTGAAATAAGAAAACTTATTATAATTAAGAAAGCAGGCAAAAATAGCCTGCTTTCTTTTTTTATATTTGCCACTAAATCTGATTTATTTCGTTATACATCCAAATAACCGAAAACCAAACGAAAGTCCTTATGTCAAAAATACTTATCGTAGATGATGATCCCGCGTTTTGCTCACTTTTAAAAACCTTTCTTCAAAAAAATAACTATCTAACCAAAGAAGTATATTCTGGAAAGGAATGTATTAGGGCTATTTACGATGAGAACTTTGACATTATTCTGATAGATTTTCGGCTGCCTGATTTGGATGGCATTGAACTACTAAAGCGTATCAAGCAGAAATTTTTTCATGTGCCGGTAATTATTATGACCAGCTACGCCAATATTAAAACAGCCGTAAAAGCCATGCAACTGGGTGCGTTTGAATATGTAACCAAACCCATCAATCCTGATGAAATTCTGATTTCCATAAAAAACGCTATGGAAAAGGCTAAAGAGGCGTCTGAGATAGACAATGCTCCGAAAAAAACCAGGAATGAGCTTTCTTTTACATTTGTTGAAGGACAAAGCTTAGGAGCCCAATCGGTGCAAAAGCACATCGATCTGGTAGGGCCTACTAACTTATCGGTGATTATTCAGGGTGAAAGTGGTACGGGGAAAGAATATGTTTCGCGGATGATTCACAAAAAAAGCCTTAGAAAAAATAAACATTTTATAGCCCTGGATTGTGGCGCATTGTCAGACGAACTGGCCGGTAGCGAATTATTTGGGCACCTGAAAGGTTCATTTACGGGCGCTATTCAGGATAAAATGGGGGTTTTTCAGGCTGCTGATGGGGGTACGCTTTTTCTGGATGAAATCGGGAATCTTTCATATGAAATTCAGGTGAAACTATTACGGGCTATTCAGGAAAGTGTAATCCGGCAAATAGGCAGTACCAAAGATATTCCCGTAGACGTCCGGATTATTGTGGCAACCAACGATTATCTGGATATAGCAGCCCGAAGAGGTGACTTTAGAGAAGATTTGTATCACCGCCTGAATGAATTTCAAATTCGTGTTCCAGCATTGCGCGAAAGGAAAGAAGACATTCCCTTATTTGCTGAGTTTTTTCTGAAACTCTCTAACAGCGAACTTAATAAAAACGTTACCGCCTTTGATTCGGAAGTTTTAGAAAAACTTACTTCCTATTACTGGCCCGGGAATATACGTGAACTCAAAAATGTGATTAGAAGAGCAGTTTTATTAACGCCCTCCATGTACGTTACCATCGAGTCACTTCCACCTGAAATTGTATCGCCAATGGCCGAGAGTATTCTGAAAGATGAACCCAAATTAGCGAATCCTGATTTAAAAGTTGCTCAGGAAAAAACAGAACGGGCTTTAATTGAAGAAACCCTTAAAAAAGTGCGGTACAATAAATCAAAGGCAGCCCGCCTGCTGAATATCGACAGAAAAACACTATATAATAAACTGAGACTCTACGATTTGGATTGATACTTTTAGTCCTTTTTTGAGTCGTTTTGCCTGTTGTTTTTCAGAAAGTCGAAAAAACCACCTTTTTCCTGTCTTTCATCGCGGCGGTCTTCTTTTTCTTTTTGGCGAAGGCGCTGTCGTTTTGCTTTTTCCCGGTTGGTATATTTTATCAGAATGTACCTGATAGAGAAGGCCGTTGAAAAGTTAAACCAGTCTTCATGATTCACCTGATAAGCAGGTTTGAAATCAAGGGAAATTACAAGGGGCAGGATTAGTATTTTATGTTCTATACCCATTACCCCATCAATGCCCCAGGTGCCTCCATAATCCTTTAAAGCACCGATGTGTCCACCAGCACCCAGATAAAAGTTAAGTCCCCGCCCAATAATTGGAAAATGTTGCTCAACCAGAAAATTGGCTTCCACTTCTCTGCCTCCCGCGGCCAAAATGGCTTCCAGGGTGGTGCGGTCGAGCAATCGTTGTTGAAAAGACATGCCAATTTTTTCACCCCGTTCAATCCGTAAACCTGCCGCTGTTCCATAGCGTTGCGCCACCGCATCGGTAATAGATAAGCCGAGCGCGATAATTATCATAAATTTATTCATACACCTACATTCAACGAAATCGAGGAAGACTTATTCTTTTCTGGCAGATTATCTCCCTGAATTGTAATATTACTCTTAATTTTAAATATTATTGTTACTTGAAAATGCCTGAAAGCATGGATGCGAATTTTACACAATTTTTTAATCGTTATTTCCAGATACTATGAAAAATCTGCTTTGGACACTTACCATTATTATAATATTGAGCGTACTGGTTTGGTACCTGTTGCCCGTATTTTTAGCGAAAAGCATAACTTCTGACAAAAGCTTAGGAATTATTCCCGAGGAAATTAAGGAAGAAGTGTCAGGTTTACCAGAAAAACTGGAGGCAGCTGACCTCACTGAGAAAGAAATGATCGATCTGGTAGATCAGGTTTCCAATCGCGAAATGTTAAACATTTACGAAGAACTCAAAGCTACAGCGCTAACTGATGTTGATCAGGTAGCTCACATCATACTGAAAGATTTGCAGCTAACTGACGATAAGAAATTGTCCCTGGTAACCCTTTTGAAGCAAAATATCACATTGGAGGAAATAAAGGCAACCATGAAAGAACTCAGTAAAAATGAAGAGATGCTACAGTTTTATTTTCCCGTTATAAAGGAAACCATAAAAAGAGTTTTAGAACAAAAAGGGAATGAAGCCGAGGTAATCAAAAGTGAGTAAATAAGCAGATGATGAACGATGATTCCATAATGAAAAAGCTACTGAATACCCTTCCTCAGCAAGGCATTGTTACCTGGATGGGCATCAGGGCAGCCCGTAGGTCGCCGATACAGCCAGTAGCGAAAGTAGCGTTAAAGTCAGGAATAGGTTTGGTTGGCGATCATTATTCAGGTACACCTGCCAGTAAACGGCAGGTTACCCTAATTCAACACGAACATCTGGAAGCAATTGTTTCATTGCTGGGGAAAGAGATTGTTTCTCCTGCAGACTTAAGGCGCAATATTGTGGTGAAAGGAATTAATTTGCTGGCACTTAAAGATAAAAAATTCAGAATTGGGGAGGCGCTGCTGGAAATGACAGGCTTATGTCATCCGTGTTCCCGCATGGAAGAAAATCTGGGGCCAGGGGGTTATAATGCGGTACGCG
>JBGTIS010000363.1:0-11570 GCA_041745535.1 Cyclobacteriaceae bacterium
TTTCGTTATTAGCTGCCTTCCTTTTCTTTTTCAACTCCTCTAATTCCTGTTTGATATAGGCTTTTTCTTCCTGATAGTCCATATCATCCAATTTCTTGTTCAACTGGTCGCGGATTTCTCTCATCCGTTTAATCATAGCTCTTCTATTCATCTTTGAGCAGCCTATTAATTATCTTTAGGGAAAACCTAAATTCCTGCTTTCGTAACCAGGTAAATCTTCTTCAGTTTCACCAAATATAGAAACACCATATTGCCCTACTGTCTCCAGAAATTCTCTCTTGGTGATTCCTACAAACTTTGCGGCCTGTCCTGAACTTAAAATACCTTTATCAAATAAGGCTGAAGCTACTGTCATTTTTGCTTCTTTTTCATCTACTTCATCTGGCAGTTCTATTATTAAAGTTTTCATATCCCGCTATATGTTTGTTCCATATCAATAATACGTATAATAAATTTTTTCTGTTATTTAACTTGCTGTCAAGCATAAACGCAGGAAAGATTATTCTTACCGCTAACTTTTCCTCTTATAAATTGTGTGGTATTTCCTAATGTCATTCCGACGAAGGAGGAATACTCTATAGCCGATCAACTGCACGGCAAAGATTCCTCACAATTCCATTGCAGCATTCGTTCAGAATAACAACTGGGAAATGCTGAATTAATTTACTGTGGATTAAGTCAAAACGGTTATGGCTAATTTCAATAAATGCCAAACCATCAACCCCTCATTGCATATCACCCGTTTTTAAGTAGTTTCATGCCAAAGCCGGGGGCGGAAGAAGGGATAAGTTTTCCTTCTTTCAGGTGGTAATCGCCAAAATCCACATCGTCGGACTCGCAGGTTACGCCTTCTATGGTGATGGTATTGCCCAAACCGCCTGCCAGCTGGGCAATGTAATAGGTTTTCAGTACCGATCCCCAGGCATGGGGCGAGGCGGGGGTACCCATGGCTATTAATTCGGGCATCAGTTCGCGCCAGGGGGTAAAGCCATAGCCAATAATATCGGTGAGGTGCACGTCTATTATTTTCTGCTCCTCCAGCTTTCTCAGCAAGGGCTGGTCGGGATTGGCCTCACCATCGGCCAGCAGGGTTTCCACGTTATTTTCTGTTAGCCATTGCTTCAGCTCCCTGTATTCGGCTTCGGTTTCGTGAAAGGGCTCTTCAATCCAGAAAAGTTTGATATCGCCAATGCCTTTCAGGTATTCGATGGTATCTGCCACGCTGTAGCCGTTGTTGGCATCTACCAGAATGTCGCAATCGGGAAAGTTTTCAGCCACCAGTTGGGTAACCTCTATATCCCGGGCCAGTCCTGCTGCTTTGGGCATCCATTGGTGACCCCGACCAATTTTCAGTTTGAACATGCGGTAACCATACTCGTAATCGAACCGGCATTCTTCCATAATTTTGGCCACACCGGCCGGATTGTCTTTGGGTTCGATGTCATCAAAATAAATCATGCCGCTGTAGCAGCTCGTAATGAAGGGCTCCTTTTTGCCCAGCATTTCGTATACCGGCTGGTCCAGAATAATACCCGCCAGGTCGTGCAGGGCGATGTCGAGGGGCAGTACCTCAGCACGGGTAACGCCCACAGCCGGATCGAACACCTCGCTCAGTTTTTTGCCTTTGGCATACACATTAGCGGCGTTTAAACTGGCCTGATCGCCACGGGCAATCCCCCAGCCGGAAGCCCCCTGCTGGGTGGTGACTACGCAAATACGCTCTTTCGGGCCATGACCGTGTACGTCTAACCGGGCGTTTTTTCCCACCAACCGGGGCCAGTCCATCTGCACTTCCGAAAACTGGATGTTTTCTATAGTATGGTCGTTCAGTGCCTGAAATTTGGTACGGCTGGCCGGCGACCATAAAGTATTTGAATAAGGCAGTAAAAAAGCAGCAGCCATACTGCCTTGCAGGGTGTGAATAAAAGTCCGTCTTTTCATGGATAGTTGGGGTTACTTGCGATAAAACAGATTCAAGATAATAAATTCTCCGGTGTTTACAATCCTGATACAATGGATGGAACTGTCTTCATAAACCAAAGTATCAAATAATAAAAAAGTAAGCACACCGTATTGCCTATAGTGTAATACGATGCTGATGATTATTATTCGGGCGGGGAAGACTCCTCGCCGCGCATCGGGGTGACAAAAGATGAAGAAACGTTGGTATCGATAGACAAGGGGTAACATAGCGGTTTTCTGTTTTTGGAGTGGCTTTACAGGGCGCTGCCTACTGAGCAGGGTCTCTACTCCCTGCTTAACATCGACCGTGTCCCTTACTTGACATCGACCGTGTCCCGTGCTTTACATCGACCCTGTAATTCCCCCATACGTGGTTACTGGCCACTTTTCAAAAAAATCACCTCTGTTAAAAAATCAGTATGAATATGGATTAAGCGAGTAACTGATATCTGGTAGCCGCGAGGGTGGCGGGGCGCTATGGTTATTATTTTATTCGGAATTGTAGCAACATTTAAAGAGCGGTTTTATAGTTTTTTATTTTCGGCATCTTCAGCCTTTTTGGTGTCTTCAGTTTCCCTTTTAGTGCTTTTAGTTGCCTTAACCTTTTTAGTATCCTTAGTTTGCTTGGGCTTTTTAGCAACTTTAGTTTGCTCAGCATTTTCAGGCTCTTCATTATCTTCAGCTTCCGCCGCATCATTTTCTGCTACCGTTTGCCGGTCTATTTCCTGCTTCACTATTCGTACCGCGTTCTTTTTGGGCCCGATACGCCTGCCCATTTTCTGGGTATATGCTTTGGTAAATTCAGCCCCTACCAGCAGTATAATAGAGGAATAATAAATCCAGATCAGTACCAGCACAAACGATCCGGCGGCGCCATAGGTGGTGGCAATGTTGCTGTTTTTCAAATAAATACTAATCAGGTATTCGCCCAAACTGAATAACACGGAGGTAACCAAAGCCCCCACCCACACATCTTTCCACTTAACTTTGGCATCGGGCAACAGTTTGAAAACGAGCGCGAATACCAGCGTTACCAGGCCTATCAGAATTACGAAAGTAACTGTTTGCACCAGGTACACGGTAGCTTCCGTTAATATTTTCTCCAGCAGATTATTAAAAATAGACAACAGGGCTTGTATGGCCAGGGAAACCAGCAGAATAAATCCGAGGCTGGCCACCATAATAAATGAGAATAACCGGTCCATGGCAAATTTAATGAGTTCTTTTTTGGGTTTTGCCTTTACGTGCCAGATGTTGTTGAGGGCTTCCTGAATATTTACGAATACGGTGGTGGCACTAAACATTAAAGTGCCAATACCAATTACTTTGGCCAGTATCTTCGATTCGTCTGTGCGGGCATTGGTCACGATTTTTCGCAATTGTACGGCACTGTCCTCTCCAATATATTCCCGGAAAATATAAAACACTTCCCCTTCTACCTCCGCCTGACCAAAAAACCGGCCGGCAATAAATAAAATCAGTACCAGCATGGCTGGCAACGAAAATATCATATAAAAAGCAATAGATGCCCCATAGGTCATGGGAGAATCTTCCTGAAAATGCTTTACAGTATCTTTGATGATTTCCCAGGCACACTTAAAAAACGATTTAACCCTATTCATCAGGTTTGTTCGGTTAGTTGTAAACCTGAACATATCAATGTTCCCTTTTTTTATTTTCCGCTAAGTTTCTCAATTTTTATCATTAAAACTATTGGTAGCATAAAAATCCTGAGACAAAAAAAGGCACTACCCGTTTTAGGTAGCACCTTCTATTTGTATAAAAAGTGTGCGATTATATTCTTATCAATGTTTTATCATAATTTTTTTGGTAACCGTGGTATTACCATTGCTTATCCGCAAATAATATATACCGGCAGGAATGGCATATACCTCCAGATAATTGACAGCAGGTTGTATATCCCCTTCTTTCGCTATCCTCCCCTGCATGTCGTATAAATAGTAAGCACCTGCCTGTGGCGCTGTTACCTGTAGTACATCGGCCACCGGATTGGGATATACATTTATTTCCAATACTGTATCCAATTCAAAGCTTCCAGTCGCGGATATTATTTCTATAGCTTTTTCCGGGCTTTCAGATTCAGTAACAGTTTTTGCTGATTGCTGACTGGTGGTATCGGCGGTTCGTTTGGCAAAACTTTCGGCTGGGTTAGGAGGGGTAACCGGATAAATATGATCGCCACCAAGGTTCACCCTTTCTTTTATTTGCGTAAATTTTAAATAATCAATCACCACCCGTTCGCCTTTGTGTTTGATGCCTTCCAATAAAATTTCATCACCATTTGCTATTATCCATTCGGCCGCGACTGCTTTGTGTACCAATCCGCGTTCGCCGTATCCTACGGTATACAGGTCCTGGTCCAGCGTCCATTGTCGCAGGGTATCGCCGGCAATTTTCACCATCAACTGGCTTTGCCCATCTGTTTCGTCCAGGTACGCTATTTCTACAGCGTATTTACCGGAAATACCATTAAATGTGGCATGCGCCATTGCTAATCTGGGGCTTTCGGGGCCAATTTCAATCATCATGCTATTGGATGCGTATGGCAGTTCCTTCAGCCGGAACAATTCAAAATTCATATCCTCAGCTTCTATAATAAATTCGGATACCGGGCTGGGCGGAGCGGGTGGCGCAGGCGGCACCGGCACAACAGGAATTGTAAGGCTAACCACCGCTGAATACGCTGATGATACATCGCTGTTTATGGCTTTTACACGGTAATACAGGGTTTGGCCAGGTACCACATGATGTTGTAGGCAATGTATTACATTTTCGCCCACTTCATTCAATACTATAAAATCCGTGTCTGGTAACCGGGATTTTTCTACCACAAATCCTGTTTCATTATCTGATTGATCTGCCCAGGAAATTTCCACTTTATTATCGGAAGTAATTTGGGCATGAAGACCAGTCGGAGTTTCGATAGCAACCGCCTCATCAATTACCCGAAAGTTCACGGTAAGTGCTTCGCCCGGGTCGCCGCTTTTCTTTCTGCCGGTGTACGGAATTACAGTAAGGGTATGCGCACCCAGGGTTGGGATCCAGGGGTTAAAATCGCCGTTGGTGTCGCCGCCAATGGCATAAGGTGCTACGTTTTCTACCTGGATCTCTTCATCATCCATAATGAATTGCACACTGCCGGTCGCTCCTTCTGTAGGATAGGCCCCTATACTTAATTTATCGGTTCCCAGTGCTTTAAAATTAATAACCGCACCTTCAGTAAGCGGATTAAATTCAGCAATATCCTGATTCGATTCGGCATTTACGAGCACCAGTTGTTCAATTTTTAATACGTTCTCTTCTTCAGTTACCTTCTCTGTTACTGATACGTATACCTTTTGGGAGAAATAACTATTACCAGCCTCTGTATTGGCTTCTGCCTGTACAGCATAATTACCCGCTACAGCGTTATTCCATATAAAGTTCCAGCCATCCTGCCCGTGCTTATCAGTTCCCAGCAATGCGCCATTGGCAAAGAAATTTACGCTGGTTACCGTTTGCGTGGTTCCAGATATTTGTGCCGTAATGGTACGCGCAGTATCTTCCTGCCACGTTTCGCCTTCAGCCGGACTGCTGATGCTGATGGTAGGAGGTGCGGGAGCAGGGGTACCACCACCATTATTTTGAAGTAAAACCACCCAGTCCTGATCGGTTTCGTACGGTGCATTGCCCACCGAGCCGGATGCAGTGAGTTGGGTAATGGTGCCGGATACCAATGCGCCACCCTGGCGCGGATTAAACCACTGCACCGAATAATTGCCCGGATAGCCATCCAGATCAATGGTGGCAGTACCTCCCTGGGCCAGATAGATTAAATAGATTTCGCCTTTTTTAGCAAAGCAATACCTATCATTGGTATCATTGGTGTTACCAATAAGTACGTTTTCATTGCTCATTTCCTGGAAAGGAACATATTCCCTGAAAAACTCAACCGCATAACGGGTATAATCCCACATAGCGTCACGGCTCCGCCAGTCTTCGCAGGTAAGGTCAGAATGCTCGTATTCATACCCAAAATAATATTCAACACCAGCACCACCCGCCATTAAATTACCCCATAACACATTTTTTCGAATAGCATCGTGGTTATTGCCTCCACCATCTGGCGTTACTCCTTTGTCGGCGCTGCCCTGTTCGTCGTTGGCCACCACCCATACTTTACCAGCATTTTCTGATGCCTTCAACCATTTTTTAGTATCCTGATGCACCTCGTTATACGGGGTTTGCAAGGAACAGCCTGTAAGCGCGGAAGCATTTCCCAGCAAAGTGGGATACACCATATCTTTGCGTTCATCCGGATAGGTATGAATTACCACATGGTGGTGGTAAGGATCCTGATCGGTAAAATACCGCGTATAAGATTTCACATACAGGTTATCAGGATCTTCCATTTCTTTCCAGATGTTACTTTCCTCGCTCAAATTCCAGTTCAGGGCCAGGTGATGCCCGAAGCGGGCGATAATTTCCCGGTAATAGAGTTTGCGCTCCACGCCCAGTTTTCCTTTGTCCAGCAGTCTTTCGTTTTCTGTTTCCTGTAGTTTAAAGTGAAGGTATAAGCCTAGCTTATCGGCATGTTCAAACACAATTTCCCACTGGTCCAGTTTGGAACAATCGAACTGCAAACGATCGGTGATAGGAGCATTGGCCTTGGTATTGTTGTACTTTACATAAGGGAAAACATTCTGATCGTCGCCACCTATGTTCATGGTCAGAAACGAAAACACGTTCATTTCTTTGGATGCCAGGTAATTCAGCGCGCCAATCATGCCCTTGCCTTTTCCGTTCTGCCAGGCAGGATCACTACTTTTCCAGTCCCGCACATGGGCATTCCATTCTTTAATCAAATTATCTTTATTGCCGTCTTTTTGCTGGGTACCATCAAAATCGGCATAGGCCAGAAAGTTTTCGGGTGCATCGGCGCCTGCTTTTATAAAATACTTACCGGTTTCCTTGAACCGCAAATAGCGTTTCCCCACATATTGTAACCGTCCTTTCGCACGCAAATCGCTACCCGATTTATCAGTAGGCCCTACCATAAATTCACCCGATTCGCCATCAAAAGCCACCGAATTGCCTGCATTGGGCTGGTCGCTTATGGCCACTTGGTTTCCTTTTCTGAAAGAAACCTGATAGGTCCAGGTGCCTTCCCGGTCGGGCGCGAAATGTACCCGCCACTTATTACCCGAAGTAGCTGATGTTTCTGCGGCTTCTCCATCGGCGGCAAAGTAACCGGGTACCACATAGGTGGCGGATCCGTTCCGGAAGGTAACATTCAGCCGATAATCCAGAAAAGGATTGGCAGCACCGGTTTCGCTGCTTTCAGGCCCGTCAAAAGTTAACGTTATTTTATGCCATTTTTTAAGTTCTCCACTGATTGCCGGGGTACTGGCGGCGGTGGATAAACGGTTGGCATGCGCTACACCTGAAAAGAAAATACAGAGCGGCAACAAAACTATGACAAGTAATAACTTTTTAGCAGGCTGGATTAAAAAATCATTTATGGGTAGCAGTTCAATCATAACATACAATTTTTATAAAACATTATTTGGTTTATCAGTAAAGAGCAGTATTATGAAGAATAATTACCTGCGTTATTTATCTGATTTAACAAAGAATTCAAATGAGAAATAGAGAAGAGCAAATAGAATGAAATTCAGAATACCCTGTTTCAGGATGCAGGTAAGGGTTCGGCTATAATTAGACTGAAACCAAGGTTATGTGTGGTTGTAACCAAGATTCGCACATTACCACAGAAATACGCGCAATAAAATGAATGACAATATTTATAAACTTATCAAGAAATTGTATAATTCTTATTTTACTGATGAAAGTAGATATGCCAGTATTTATAAATATGTACTCAAATGCGCTTTTATTTCATATGGGTGTGTTCGGTGACAAAAAAAATTTCAGGAAGATGAAGAATTGGCTTTTTATGTACTATCTGGAGGCTTAGTGCGATTTTTCCAAACCTGGCCCAGGCAATTTTCTTTCTTTATTCTATATTTGATAAGTCATATTCTCATTGTGACGAAGGAGAGATGCCAGAGAGGCCGAATGGGTCTGACTCGAAATCAGAAGTACCCTCACGGGTACCGGGGGTTCGAATCCCTCTCTCTCCGCATAAAAAACCTTTTTGATATAAAATAATGGGTTTTTTGTTTTTTGGGGTAACAAACTTTTGTAGCCCTCCCTAAAAAAAGGAGTTTAGCCTTTTGACAATAATTTTTGATTGGTCAAAAGTAGAAAAGTCTGTTGAGCAATCAGGTTAAAAATAAGTCGACGCCTACCTTTCAGAAATTTCCTTGTCTGAGTGTATTGTTTCTTATATCAATCTGTAAATAAGATGGTTATCAACTAATAAAGCCTTTAGAAGATACGACTATTTTATGAAACCGCATACTCAACTACCGCAAACATCAATTTTAAAAATCAAAAAGTGGCTAATATTTTCGTTTAGGTACTTATTGATCAAATAGGTAATCAAATTAACAAACTTTCAAATAAGACAGCCTGGTACTGTTTATTTCTTGTCAGAAAGTTGATGTATCACCCTAACTGATGCGGAAGATTCTGCTTTTAAAAAATAAAAGGTTTTTGCCTAAACTAAACGTTCCATACCTTGTTATGCTCTAACAGTTATTTTTTTTAAACTTTTATTAAACATATTTTTTATGGAAACTACAAATAATACCCGCGAAAAGGCGGGCATCGTCACAGGTGTCTTCAAAAACAAGGAAGATGCCGAAAAAGCTTACTGGCATCACGGTATTGTTGAACTTCATGTAGAAGGGCAACTTGATTGGGAATTTTAGTCTATAGACGGTTGTCAGACCAAAGCCCCTTTAGGTGGTCAAGCTACAGGAGCTAACCCCACAGATCGGGGCAAGCAAGGAGTTAAACGGCATCTATTGACATTTGCCCGGTTTTAATTCACTTACACAAAAAAACCTTTCGTTCCAATCGTTACTGAACTGGAAAATTATATCCGGATTTATAACTATTTTTCTTATCACCGGATTATTGGGCGGCAGTTATCCCGCTTTTAATATTACCCGGTTTAACCTGCTACAAACCATAAAAGGAATTGCTGTCAATATCGGAATTGCCAGCAGAGATTTCAGCATCGAAGCTGGTACCGACCACCTCAGCGCGTTTATCGTAAACGAAAAAGCAGTGGCTCAATTCGGCTGGGAATCGCCGGAAAAAGCACTGGGAAAAGAAATTGTGCTGGAAGGTAAGCAAGGCAATGTGATCGGGGTAATTAAAGATTTTCATTTTCTTTCCTTACGATTACCCGTTGATGTGCTGATTATGGAGGTGAATGTACCCGTGTTCAATACATTTTCTATCAAAGTAGCCGGACAGGATATGCCGCAAACAATGAGTTTTATCGAAGAAAAGTGGAAATCTGTTTTTCCTGAAAAAACTTTTGAGTACGACTTTCTGGACGATGCCATTGCCAGCCAGTATCAGGCTGACCACCGACTGGGAAAAATAATTGGTATTTTCGCTTTACTGACCATTTTGGTTTCCTGCCTGGGTACCTACGGCTTGTCCATGATTCATGCACGACAACGGGAAAAAGAAATTAGCATCAGGAAAATATTAGGCGCGTCTGTAGCACATATTATGATGCTCCTTACCAGCAATTACATGAAACTGATGGTGATCGCTTCGTTAATTGCCGTACCGCTTACCCTCTGGCTAATGCTGCGATGGTTAGCGAATTTTGCCTATCGTACTCCTGTAAAGGCATGGTTGTTTGCTGTCGCGGTACTTTTAGTGCTGCTGATCGCTGTAGTTTCTATCAGCTACCAAACCATCAAATCCGCTTTGGTAAACCCGGCCGATGCGCTGAAACGGGAATAACCAACAGTTTAACCCAGATTATCACAACTTATATGGAACGGATCAAATCCGCTGACTTGTTTCACATTTTATTTCGTTGATCAGATGGTCCAGCTCTTTCATAATAATAGCAGCTTCAGTCTGAATCTCTTCTTCCAATTGAAAAATAATCTGGGGATCTTCCTGGCTGATAATTGTATTTTCAATAAGATGAAGCTTGGAAAAAATAAGCTCACAATGCAATTGCTTAAAAGTAGAAATGGATTTATGAGCAATGGCTTTCACCTCCTGCCAGTTCCGCGCCATCAGCGAATCGTTCAAAATATGTAAATTTGTTCTGATACTCTGGGTAATAACCTCCAGGATGCTCACCAGCATTTCGGTGTTATTATTGGCAATGTCACGTATAGAATGCAAAGAATACCGGCCGGTTGGTTGAACTTTATCAGTATTTTTTTCAAATCCTTTCATAAGCTGGTCATTTTTTACATCTAACAATTCACAGATTTTATTTAGTAACTCATTTTCTTTGAAAGGTTTTACTACATAGTCAGTAAACCCTTCGGCCAGGTATTCCTGTAAGGTTTCCTGACGGGCGTTTGCTGTAAAGGCAACCACTGGTATTCTTTCGTTTCTTTCGCTGCTGATCTGCTTTACAGCATGTAGCACGTCTATGCCGTTTACTTCCGGCATTTGGATATCGGTAATTACCAGGTCGTACTTATTTTTCTGAATTTTTACTATGGCCTCTCTACCTCCGGTAGCGATGTCCAGCTTCACATTCCAACGTACAAACAAGGCCTGCATTAACGAGAGGTTAACCGCATCGTCGTCTGCTAACAGAATAGATTTTTCGGCCAGTACATCCAGTTCATGGTTAAAGGTTTCGGTATGTTTGACGCTAATTTCCTCTTCTGTTTTTGAATAGGTAATTTCAAAAGTAAAAATGGACCCTTTGCCCGGAAAACTTTTTACACTGATGTTACCGCCCTGTATTTCGACCAGCCTTTTGCAGATGGATAAACCTAAACCGGTACCCCCGAATTTACGACTGGTAGAGCTGCTTTCCTGGTTAAAGGCGTCGAAAATAATTTCTTTTTTATCTTCAGAAATGCCAATACCACTGTCGGTTACTTCAAACCGTATTCGTACTTCATCCGGATTTTCCTGTACTGATTTCGCGCTGACAACCACCCCACCCTTTTGCGTAAATTTAATGGCATTGCTGATCAGGTTAAATAAAATCTGTCGTAACCTTACCGGATCTCCCTCTATGGTTTGGATCAGTTTTTTATCAATTTCATGAAACAAAGAAATTCCTTTTTCCTGGGCTTTTATATTCAGAATATCCGTAGCCGCCATAATTACTTCTGATACCTCAAAAGGAATTTTCTCCAGTTGCAGCCGACCTGATTCTATTTTTGTAAGGTCCAGAATCTCATTCACAACAGAAAGCAAATGATCGGAGCTGCTCTGAATGGTATGAATATATAATTTTTGTTCCTTATTGAGTTTGGTTTTACCCAGCAGATCGGAAAAACCCAGAATAGCATTGAGTGGTGTCCGTATTTCATGGCTCATGTTCGCTAAAAATTCTTCTTTTATTCTGGCCAGTTTCTCGGCTTTCTTTTTGGCTTCAACCAGGTTTTTCTTGTAATAACCACTTCGGGTAAGGTCTTTTAAAACCAGAAAAAAGAACACGAAACTTAAAATGATTACCCCTACCCCAATGGAAG
>JBGTIS010000364.1:0-18558 GCA_041745535.1 Cyclobacteriaceae bacterium
GTTGATCTACATCCACAGGACCAAAATCGTTTTCGTACCACGAGTTATGATTGCCGCGGTAGGTTCTTGCCAAATACGAGGGAAGCGAACGTTGGCGCAGGTAAGTGGCATCTACAAAAGGACTTTTAAAGTAACCATGAAGTTTATAAGCATCGAGCGATAAATATTCTGTTTCACCGCCGACAGCCGTTTTTTCTCCAAACTGATAATTTATTCTTCCTCCGAAATATTGTTCTGTTTTCGCATACCGGCCCATCAGATGCCGGTAAGTAAATCGCGGTATTTTGTATTTAAGGTAGAAATTATAAAACAGATCGCCCACCTTGCCTTTTACCCCCACTTCATTTTGCAAATATGAAAAACGCGTCGCATCATAAGTAGTGTCTTCAAACATAGTCTTTCTTACAAAGAAATCACCTTCAGTAATATCATTTGTTTCTGATTTCAAATTCGTATCATGAAATTCATTTTTCTGTACCTGCTGGTCTGCCTCATGATATACCTGAAGCAAATCGCTGATGACATACTGATGATACACATGCAAATTGTACCTGAGTTCCCTGTCATAAGCATTGCGCAGATAGATTCGCGCATCTTCATAATCGAATAAGTCTTCCAGCAAAGTGGTAGTGTCATGCACAATGCCGCCCGATTCTTCTACTTTATGGTTGAGCCACGAAAAGTTAAAGAAAACCTGGTATTTTTTATTTCGCGTACGATAGTGGGTAAAAAAATTAAAACCGGTGGAAGTGGTCTGCCTGTCGCCCTTGCTTTGTTCCGCGCCCAGTTGTTTATCGGCATTCCTGCCCAGGTAGCGTACTCCAATATTCCATTCCGGCGTAATGTTTCCCGAAAAGGTAACATCGGTAATGCTTCTTCCATTGCCTCCAAAAATAGCTTCAATGCGCGTATAGGGCGATTGTGTGTTATAGTATTTTGCCTCCTTAGGATCCATAAAATAATATCCATAGGCGTCGAATCCGGGCGTTACCCCCAATATTTGTGGTGGTATGTAAAAAACCGGAGTAACAGCAGTGCCTACATTACCCAGGTCCTGTAGCAAATTTTTGTGCCGGTCAACTACCGTATAATTGTATACCGGCAAAAGGGTGGTGTCTATATCATGGGGAACTTCCCGATTGAATTTTACATCTTCTTCTAAAATGTAATGTGTGGTATTCGGGCCATACAGAATAGAATCCTGTTTTTGCGCCTTATTAATTTCTGTGGTGTCTTCATCGGTAGTTTCGGTAGCAGGCCGGCGGGTAGGGGTGATCTGGGCATGCACCTGATTGATCCATCCTGTTGCTACAATGAATAAAAAAGCAAAAAGAATTAAGTACTTGTCCGGTCGCACAGGTATGGATTTATAAATTTTGAGGGTTCTGAACTTGATTAGATTGCTGATAGGCAATTATTTTTTGTAAAACCAGTGTATCAAACCCGGTTTGGTTATCTATAAAAAATGGTTCAATAGGTATGTAAAATAACGGAAAACCTTCCCATAACTTGCGGTAATTGTGCTGTAAAATTTTTACCATATCTTTTTCAGTAGTCAAAAGGCTAACACCTTCTTCTTTATAACTGCTGAAAGCAGCCTGTATTTGCTGAATATCCTGTGGGGTATACGCATGATGATCGGTAAATGTAATAGGTTGCAGCAAAACATAATGCTGTTTTACATAGGTTTCCAGCGGTTTGCTGTTAGCAATGCCCGTAAACAAAATGATTTTATCAGACATAACGTTTTCTTCAAATACAGATTGGGGCGGCAAATAGCGGATCGCCGAAAAGAAAACCGGTGTGGCCGGCTGTGCATATTTTCTCACAGATGTAATTATTTCTTTCTGGGCCAAGGCAGACAAATCATCCGGACATTTGGTAACAATTACCAGGTCGGCCCTTTGGGCACCTTTCCTGGCTTCTCGCAAGCGGCCAACTGGTAATACCCGGTCCTGAAAAAAGGGTTTATTAAAATCGGTAAGCAGTATGTTCAGGTCCCGCTGAATAGCCCGGTGCTGGTAGGCATCGTCCAGCAAAATTACTTCTGTTTCCGGATAATGGTACATAATTTCAGGCACAGCCAGGATACGTTCTTCCGCCACACAAACCACTACTTTATCTTTGTTGAATTTACGGAAAAACTGATAAGGTTCATCCCCCAGGGTAGTGGCATCATCCTGATCACCGGCGATACGAACACCCCGGGTTTTGCGTTTGTAACCCCGGCTTACAATGGCCAGCGGATACTTTTCCTGAAGCAATCGTACCAGGTACTCAATCATGGGAGATTTTCCTGTGCCGCCCGCACTCAGATTTCCTACGTTAATAACAAAAGGAATAAAATCTACCGAATTTTTGTAGCCAATATTGTATAAATGGTTACGAAAATTAGTTACAGCTTTATACAGGCCTGCAAATGGAAGTAATATTATTTGTAGGAAAGCCAATGGAATAGTAAAATTGATTTTATGATTTGAAATCCTAAAATTTTTGCAAATATGGTGAAAATAAAAGAAGTAACAGCTTTTCTGGAAAAAATCGCCCCCCGTGCCTATCAGGAGAGTTACGACAATGCCGGACTGCTTACAGGAAACCCCGAAACTGAAATCACGGGCATGCTGATTAGTTTGGATGCCACCGAGCCTGTTATTGAAGAAGCTATTGAAAAAGGCTGTAACCTGGTGGTGGCGCACCATCCTATTATTTTCCGCGGACTCAAAAGCATTACCGGGAAAAATTATGTGGAGCGTACCGTTATCAAGGCCATTAAAAACGAGGTGGCGATTTACGCCTCCCACACCAACCTGGATAGTGTGGCGCAGGGTGTAAACCGGAAAATATGTGAGAAATTAGGCTTGCGGAATCTTAAAATTCTTGCGCCAAAATCTAATATTTTATCAAAACTGGTAACTTTTGTGCCGATTGCCGATACCGAGAAAGTATTGAACGCCCTCAGCGAAGCGGGTGCCGGGCATATCGGCAATTATAAAAACTGTAGTTTTCAAACCCAGGGTATTGGTACTTTTGAGCCTAACGAGCAGGCAAATCCCCACATCGGCGAAAAGAATAAACTAGAAAAGGTGGAGGAAAACCGGCTGGAAGTGATTTTTCCTTCGTATTTGTCGGCTTCCATCCTACAGGCGCTGCGGCAGGCTCATCCTTATGAAGAAGTGGCCTATTATTTACAAGATGTTGCCAATGCCAATCAGGAAGTAGGATCAGGCATGATAGGCGAACTGCCGGAACCTGCCGATGAACAGGAATTTCTTTTGCGTATTAAAAAGGATATGGGGCTGCCGTTGGTGAAACATACCCGGCTTTTAGGGGAAAAAATAAGAAGAGTAGCCGTTTGTGGAGGGGCTGGAAGTTTCCTGTTGCCGCAGGCCCTGGGTGCCAAAGCCGATATTTTTATCACTGCCGATTACAAATACCATGAGTTTTTTGATGCTGATGGAAAAATAATCATTGCCGACATAGGACATTATGAAAGTGAAATATTTACGAAAGACTTGATAAAAGAACTATTGTCAGAAAAATTTTATACCTTTGCGACTTATTTGGCTGATACCATAACTAACCCAGTTTTTTATATTTAATATGGAAAAAACAGTAGCGCAACAAACAGTGGCCGATAAGCTGGATGCTCTTTTGGCTTTACAGGCAATTGATACAAAATTAGATGAAATAAAGAAGATTCGCGGTGCATTACCAGAGGAAGTGAGCGACCTGGAAGATGAGATCGCTGGGTACCAAACCCGGCTCGATAAGTTTTACAGTGAAGTGAAGGGTCTGGAAAATGATATTCAGAATAACAAAACGAATATAAAAGAATCTGAAAGCCTGATTAAAAAATATGGCGAACAGCAGATGAATGTTCGCAACAACCGCGAGTACGATGCCATTACCAAGGAAATAGAATTGCAGCAACTTGAAATTCAGATTTCTGAAAAAAGAATCAGAGAGGCGTATGTAAAAATTGAGAATAAGCAGGAAGAAATTGAAACTACCAAATCCTTGATCGATCAGCGAAGCCAGGATCTGGAAGGAAAAAGAAAAGAACTGGAGAAAATTGTAGAAGAAAGTCAGGATGAAGAGGATGAACTGATGAGAAAAAGAGACAACGCTACTTCTAAAATTGAAAGCAAATTGCATCGGTATTACGAAAGGTTGCGCGCCAGCTTATCAAACGGGTTGGCCGTGGTTTCAGTAAGACGGGGTGCTGCCGAAGGCTGTAATATTGTAATTCCTCCCCAGCGGCTGGTAGAGATCAAAGAAAGAAAAAGAATTATTTTCGACGAATATTCCGGTAGAATTCTGGCTAATGTAGAGGAAGAAGAAGAGGTGGAAGATGATAAAAAGCGTGGCCGGAGAAAAGCCAGTTAGGTGAATTAATAAAACAAATTGAATTTATAGAACCCCGTTTGATGTGTCAGACGGGGTTTTTTTGTTCCCGTATAGTGCTGATAAATTTTTTTGCCAGTGGGGTTATACCCGGCTAAGTCAGAAAAAGAATCTGTAATGGGGCAGCAGGGTTAAATATTTTGAAGATCATAGATAATTTTGGCCCGAAATAGTTATCATTTTGAAAATATAATTATCAAAATCGCTTATTTGATTAAAGGCTATGGCAAAATTATTTTTGTATATAACAAAAATTTGTAAAATAATATTTGCTATATTTGCATTTATTAATACATTATTCCGAATCAATAAATAATTTAATAGATATAGTTTTCAGTTATGCCGGTACGGTATAACAATTGATAAAAAAATCCCTAAATGAAAGATTCATAGTGATTAAAATATGAATATTTTTTCTGTAAAAAATTACTATAAACAATTATTTTTTTTACATTTAAAGGGCAATAATTCTACACATTGTGATCTCATACCTAACTATACAACCTTTGGACAAAGGAGATATTTTTCCGGAATTTCATGGAAAAACCTTAACTAATCAAAAGTTGGTTTTTCCCGGAAATCTGAAAGGTAAAATAGGACTCCTTTTCTTTACGTTCATGCGGGAAGGGCATAACCAGGTAGATTCCTGGCTTACACCTATTCAAAAAAAATATAGCGACCTGCCTGACCTGAATCATTTTTCAGTTTCTATGGTTCGGGAATATAACAAGCTGCACCGGTTTGTGCTAAACAGAAGCTTCAGATGGTTTATTCCAAAAGAAAACCGAACCAATACCGTGTTTTATTCAGGGAAGCTCGAAAAGTTCTATTGTTATTTCAATGTGAATAGCTTATCTGATTGTTACGTGTTTTTACTGGACCGTGACAATAAAATTCAGTACGTGGAATGTGGGTCAGCGAATAGTGAAAAGCTAAGAGACATCTTTTTGGTGATTAACAAGCTAACCGCTACCCCGAAAGAATTTGTAACGGAGCATTAAGTCAATTGCTGTACCAATTTGTTCTTTAATTTTTGTGCTGGTACGACAGTCGTAAGCCCGCGAAGTAATTCCGCTCCGGAGCAGGTTGGTAATACCGGCTACCAAAAGCATTCAAATCGTTGCCCAGGCTGTACTTCTGATTCAGCAAATTGTTAATGCCTGCAAACACTTCCATGCCCATTTTACCAGGTAATGGAATTTGGTAACCTATTTTCAACATAACCAGATGATACGGATCCGCATACACGGTATTGGCATCGTTCAGCGGGATTTTATCGGTGAAATTATAGGTGGCATTTGCATATAATCCCGGACGGGTATATAGCATGATTGAAGTAACGCTGATGTTAGGCGCCACTCCGGTAAGTTTGTTTCCCGAATAATCGTTTTCTTCCTGCTGATAGTTTTTAAAAACAAAATGGTGTAAGGTATATGAAGTCTGCACTTCCAGCCGGCTTACCCACTGCTGGGGGGCCTCAATCGCGAACCAGGTAGCCGTGGCTTCCAATCCACTCTGATTGGTACTACCCGTATTGGTAAACAACACGGTTCCCCTTTCCGACTGTCGCTGTACAATGGTTTCGTCCAGTTTGAAATAAAATGCCGTGAGGTCGAAGTTAATTTTATGATCAAGGGTATTGCCTCTGAAACCTACTTCATAATTCACGCCTTTTTCCGGTTTCAGTCCTAAATTAATGCTGCCTTCATTGGTTCTTACATCTTCTATAGCCGGAGGCGAGAAACCATAGCTGATGCTGCCGTGCACTGCCAGGTTACCCGAAAACTTTTTGCTGATACCGATACGTGGTACCACCACCGGATCGAAATCTTTTACCACCCGATAGGTGCTGTCCAGTGCCACATCCGTTAACCGGTAAATATCATATTCCAGGTTATTAAGGCTTACGCCGGCGGTTACATAAAAATCATTGGGAAGGTCCAGTTCTGTTTTTGCAAAAAGAATAGATTGCCAGCTTCTGAGTTCATCATCAAAGTTTAAAGGACCGGCTACGCCGTAATTGTTCTCAAAGTTGCGGGCCACGTTCACGGCCGTTTGAAATTCAGCACCCACCGTAAACTTACTGCGTACGTTGCCAATATGGGTATCATAATAAAATCGGGTACGCCCACCGCCGTTCTGCCGGCTGTCACGTTTGTAATCGGCATTAAAAGGATTCTCAAAAAAACTGAAAGAACCATAAATGGTGGTTAAGTTGCCCCAGTGCTCATTCCAATCGTACTGATGGGTAAATCCTGTTAAAAATAATTTTTGCTTCACACTCGCATTGGCTTCTATACTACCTAGTGCAAAATTATTACCGGGCCTTGCCTGTGTGGGATCAGCCTCGACCTGTTCCAGGGTAAGGCCACCGGGAATGCCATAATACAAATCGGTATATAACATACTGGCAGAAAACTCCTGCCGATCGGAAATAGGAAACCGTCCGGTAAGTTCTACCATATCCCGGTTAAAAAACGACTGGTCCCGATACCCGTCCGATTCCTGATGGGCGTATTTAAACGACAAATCACTTTTTGCGGTACTATTGGTAACCGAGGCGGTATATCGCTGAAATCCAAAAGAGCCGGCGGTAGCGCCGGCGGTAATCTGGTTTTCCGGATCGGCTTTCATACTCTTAATGTTGACTACGCCACCCGTGCCAGCACCGTAAATGCTGCCTGCCGGACCTTTGATTACTTCTATGCTCTCCATGTTGCTTACATCGAGCAGATTAAAAGCCGTACTGCCCGAGGGTTCGGTAAACGGAATGTCATTCCAATACACTTTTACATTGCGTACACCAAAAGGTGAACGCAGTGAACTGCCGCGGATGGTAATGCGGTAACTGCCAGGCGCCCGCTCTTCCATCATTACACCGGGTAGCGTGTTCAGTGCGGTAACCAATGAAGATTCGTCATAAGCTTTAATTCTTTCATTAGTAATTAGTCCGATACCGCCGGAAGTTTCCAGTAACTGCCGGTTGGCATCATATCCGATCACTTTAATTTCATCCAGATAGCGGGTGGCTATGGTAGTATCCTGTCTGCTTTGCCCTTGGGCAGCAACAACTAAATAAAAGATGAGGGTAATTGTAAAAATAAAAGAGGTAGATATTATATGATTCATAAGTTTAATCAGTGTTCATGGTTGAGCCTGTAAAGGTACACGGGTAATTAAAAAAATACCCGATTGGTTTACATAATTTTATTATAAACCAGTCGGGTTATACTGAAAAAGTAAATAACAGATTAATCTGCTTCAAAACTAATATTCACGGTTTGTTTTCCCCATTCCCGGGCAGCTTCCACATCGGTACCCATATAAATATCTATTTTATTGGTCCACCGCTTATTCATTTTATCTATTACGGTATACGTACCCTTTAATCCTTCTATTTCCACTTCTGTGCCATGTTCCAGGCCCTGTTCAATCAGGTCGCGGGAAACCGCGATGGCTTTCATGCCGGGTTGTAGTTTATCGCCCCAGGCAGCCGTAATCGCATCGCCTTTTTTGGTTTGGTATTCCAGAGAATTGTATGCCGTAGCGGTTACTTCCATGGTCCTGGTTTCAATGCAGGAAGAAAGTACAACCAGAAAAATAAAGTATGGAATATATTGCTTGTAGCGCGATAGGTAAGTCATTATGTTTAAGTTTGGTAAAACATCATCTGATCTTCTGGTAAGCATTGAATTGAGAGAATGCCTGGTATGGATTGTCGTAGCAGCCTTTAATGAGTTAATTTAGCGGAATAACAATAAAATCAAGAACCAGAAATTATTAAACTCATATAATATAAACAAAAAAAAGGAGGAATTGTTTGATCTGGGAAAGTTTATGGTTATCTGAGATCAAACTCAGTTGCCAGCCCGACTTCAGGTAAGTTCGCGCTTGTTGCTTTGGAATAAAAGGAGATTTTTCTGTTTTTTGCACCCATAATTTTTTAACTATGAGCAGCTCCATTTATGTAACCACCGCTGAGGCCCACTGCGGAAAATCACTGATTTGTTTGGGTATTATGGAAACCGTATTGCGGAAAACAGAAAGGGTAGCCATTTTTCGTCCCATTATCTCTGAAAATACTGACCTGCAGCGCGATAAAAATATTGACCTGCTTCTTACCCATTTTGGGCTAAATCAGCCTTATGAAGATACCTTCGCTTTTTACGGAAAAGAAGCGAGGAACCTGGTTTCGCAGGTAATGCCAATAAAATCGCTATTGACTACAATTATTACTATGAATTGCTGACCAAGGTATCAGGTTATTCACATAATATATACGAGATTTATTCCCGTTATGAGATCAAAGAAGGAGAGGTTTTCAGCATGAAACCGGGTTTTATCAATTTTCAGCAAATTCAGAAGGGGCAGCAATTGGCGGTTAGCAATGGCCAGGCAGTAAACGCGCCCCAACAAGGAAAGATATTCATGCCGCTTTACCAGAGCCAGGGCAATGATGGATTCTTTACCATCCGCAGCATACCTCCGTTTTTTTTACGCTTGTCTGCCATGCTACGTAAAATACATTTTGAGCGCATCCTTTCTTTATTACCCGGCGTAAATTGGGTTTCTGATAAGCAAGATACACTAACCGTTAACCGGAAGGTAGCGCGTTTTTTTGTTAAACAGTTCTTTCATTTGCTGGGATACCGAAGCAAACGAATCGACAAAAATTACCTGATTATGAAAAGCCGTGAAGCCGCCTCCAGGGAAAGAGATTATGTGGAAGTTATCTGGAATAGAAACTCCTACATTTCACGCTTCGCGAATGGCAAAAGGCCCCCTTTTGCTAGCAAATGAGGTAAAAGCACTCGTTAAAAACGAGCGCTAACATTGAAAAATATAAGTTCAACGACCCCTCAATCGTAGGTTTTGTCTACATAAGTAAAATATATCCCGAATTAATCTTGAGTAATAAAGTTATTCTGGGCAATCTCCTGGATGAGCACAACCATTATCTACACTAACAAAATACGCGGCTAATTTACCACGAGCTTGTCCTGATGGAGTGCATGGATTAAAACTTCCCACAAGTTTTACTTGAGACGTATACACCGTCCCAACTCCTTCTACAAATATATTGTAGTGTTGCAAGCCATAAACTGTAAAATTTATACTGCCTCCTGAAACTGAGTATGTTGCTGTTTGGTGTGTCTACGAAACTCCAATTGTATTTCCTGTCAAGGCCGATTTAAAATTACTTGCAGTTAAATTTCCTCCACTTTTATTATAATTAAAAGTTACATTATAATCAGCAACACCATAACCGTTGTATTTGGTCACGCTTGCTATACCTTTATCACAGGGAGTGCCTTGCAACCATTGTGCTCCGTTAATTTCGCCATCAAAGCTTACAGAAGCTATAGTTTCACCGCTAGCCATACCCTTTTCTATAAACTCCTTTGCTTCCGCTATATTTGAAAAATAAATAGGTGTTGTTTGAGCTTTTGCTAAATCAATATAATCATAATTAATGTACTCTTGATTAATACCTAGTTCAGAAACTAAATCTAATGGTTTATTTTCTTCAATTTCTTCACAAAAAAGAAATGGTAAAAACAAAATGAGCAGTAGTAACTTGTTTGATTTACTTTTCCTTTTACGGATAAACAGATAAATAACGGCTATAAAACTAATTCCTAGCAGTATATTTACAATTTGCCAGATAATAAGTGAAGTACTGGGTGACATACTTGAATAATTAAAAGTTAAAAATACGATTAAAAATTTACAGTCAAATTGGTTCTGGATAATCTAATTAAATATCTATTGATGTAAGTTGTTTACTATTAACCGCAAACAAAGCCTTTGCCACTTATTCAAACAAACTTTTCTGCACACCTTGTTGGCTCATCGCATTATCCAGCGCAAGCATAGTTCCGCATACCTCATTCAGGCGTTTCACCAGGTATTGGGCTAAATCCACACATAAATCTTCCTGAGGCTGGTGTACGATAAAATAAATATTTCGCAGCCCAGCCGCAATCCATGTTTTTAACCTCTCAACCCAGGCATCTATGCGGCTAAAATCGGTAGGATGCAGGTAATTGCCCACAAAGCGGATCAGTACCGAAGCGGTAGTTAGCCGTTGATGGATTACATCTCTGCGTCCGGCTGTATCGGTAATCACCGGGCTAATGCCTAATTCCTGTAATAGGTCAAACGCACGATTTTTAATTTTTTCGTTCCCAAACCAGGCAGGGTGGCGAAACTCAATGGCAAGTGGCATATCCTGAGGCCAGGTTTCCAGGTAACTGAAAAGACTTTTACCACTTTCAGGCGAAAAATGCGGAGGTAACTGCATAAAAGGTAAACCTAACTGCTTATCAAACGTATACAGCGCTTCCAGAAAGGGATCAGTGGCCCGGGTGCTTTGCCCGAAATCGGGCCGATGGCTGATCAGTTGCGGCAGTTTAGGACAAAAAGTAAAATCAGGATCACTTACTTCGCGCCATTGTTCCACCATTTCTACCGTTGGAATCCGGTAGTGGGTCATATTCAGCTCGATGGTGGTAAAAAATCGGGAATAATGATACAGGTAATCGCGGCTCTGGGTTTTAGGCGGATAAATCTTGCCTACCAGCACCCGTTCGCCCCACCGGGCCGAACCGATGAATATATTGGGTGCTGTGTTCTTTTGTTTAAAAGATTGTAAAGTAGGAATGGTATCGGGATGATCTTCCGGTAAGGTAAGATCAATCCTGTCCAGTTCAGTGATATCCGTGAGTTTTCCGAAATTCATAATCTGTCCCCAGTCGGTGGAAATTAAGATTTAATATCTTGTTAAAACAAAAGTAAGGGTAAAATGATTGTACAATAAACCAATTAATTTTATTTTCCCTTCCCCAGGCATGCGGCTCACCGTTACCACTCCCGTTCGTCAGGATTATATAACGGTAATGAAAGGCTTTACCGAACAATTATTCATGCGATTAAACCCTCCCTTCCCACCCGTGAAGTTACTGCGCTTCGATGGCTGCAAAAAGGGAGATGTGGTTTCGTTGGAACTGAACTTTATCCTGTTCAAACAACGGTGGGACAGCCTGATTGTGGAAAGTGAGCTAAACGACCGGGAATTTTACTTTATTGACGAAGGTAAAAAACTGCCCTTCTTCCTGAAATACTGGCACCACCACCACCGGATTCTGAAAGACGGTACGCACACCCGCCTTGTAGATGACATTACCTTCCGCTCGCCCTTCCTGCTGATGGATTATCTGCTGTATCCGGTGCTCTGGCTACAGTTTTGGTACAGAAAACCCGTTTACAGAAAGGTGTTCGGCACACCATAGCACTTATTGGCAAAAAACTAACAACAGTACAACATACCTTGTGCTACTTCTTAACTGTACATCAAAATTTATTATAATCAACACCAAATAAAGAAAGCCTGCTATATTGGTAGTAACTGCTATAGCGGTTATTTTGATGTTGGGGCCCAATTAAAAAATAAACAATGTGTGTATTCCACGTTTCAAGTTTAACAAAGTCATTTAAGAGATTCATAGATCAAACTGGTTTACCGATTTATCAATCCCATGAGAAAGGTGAAGAGAAGAAACCTGTAAAGGGGATTTTTGAAGATTTTGGATTCTCATGTGATGTGAGTAAAAAACCGTGGGATAATTTTAAAAGACAAACAGATGATATTGAAGTTGTCTAAAGTTTCATGTTGAAAAGTATTGCGGAAAGGTTATATTATAATTGAAAATATATAGAACCATAACCTAACCGAGCGGTGGCTACAACGATGATAAAGTTAACAAAACGTCAAATTAATCGCTCGGCGAACCGTCAAAACTTGGTACCACATTTAAGGAAGGGAAAACGAGGTCCGGACTGTAAAGTAGGTCTTTGGCGTATTATCAGAGCCATACTCTATCGTACGAAGACAGATGTTCATTGGAGAGAACTTCCCATGGGTTCACTCTTTTGGTCACCATCTAACTAGCTGGCAATCAGCGCACCGGTGCCCGGTGTATCACTCCTTTTCCAAGTGGTGTAAAGATGGTAGTTGGATTGGCCTGTGGATTGCCACATTAGACTTATGTCGTGAGCTTCTATACATGTCTTTTAATGATGTGCCAAATGGGCAAAAAATAAACGGAAATGTGGCTGAAATTTGGACTGCCAAAAATGGGAAACTTCAATCACTTACAATTTATTTCGACACTTTAACCTTTGCGAATAATTCAAAGTAACGAAATCAAAATGGCTATAAGTAATTGCTTGTTGCGTGCTTTTTCCGAAAATCCGCGCGAATTTTCAAGAGGAGTTTAGTACCTGCGAAAGTCCGGGCTACAGCGGTTTGCGCGCAGCTTCATCGGAAAGATATATTAAGCTTTCTTAGGAAGAATTTCCGCGGGAGAAAATATAATGCCCAGTGAGGTATCAAAAGCTTCCTGATAAATTTCAGATTGGATATAGCGGTCTCCTTCCGGCTGGGTATACACTTCAATTTGGAGCTGTGATAAATTCACAATCCAGTACGCGGGAATACCCGCCAAAGCGTATTCTTTTAACTTAATATAACGGTCATAGTCATAGCTGCTATCTGCCACTTCAATAAGCACTTTTATATCAGCGGCCTGTATATGGTCTTGCCGTAAAGCAGCTTCCCGGAAATCAGCGATTACTACATCCGGCTGAGGCAGCGAATAAGATGAAAGCTGAATGGGGTTTTGAATGCTGATGATGTAATCATTGGCTGATAAATGCTGATAAAAGAAACGAGTGAGTCGGGTAACGCAATGCGCACGCGGAGGATTTATAGGGGACATATCAATAATTTCACCATTAAGAAGTTCCATATGCTGATCTGGAGGAAACACGCCAGCTTGTTCCATTCGTAGCAGGTTTTCTACCGTAAACTTATATTTGGTGGGGGTCACAATCATAAAAGTAAATACGTAATAGAACTGATTTCAGTTACTTTGGTAGATTGGTTTTGGCTTTTAACAAATAGGGTAAAACATCAGATCATTGCTTAAATTACAGGCAAATCATTCTGATTCATATGCTCACAGCTTTCAAACAGTATTTACAGCGCAATGCACAGATTTCCGACCAGCAATTTGACCTGATTGCCGAAGGGCTCACTGTAAAAGAGGTTCCTAAGAAAACAGTGCTCTTGTTCTCAGGAGAAATCTGTAGCCATGTGTTTTTTGTATCAAAAGGATTACTGCGTGCTTATACCGTTGACGGCACAGGGAAAGAACATATCATACAATTCGCGCCTGAAGACTGGTGGATTAGCGACCGGGATAGTTTTTACTGTCATCAGCCCTCTATTTTTACCATTGATGCCATAGAAGATTCAATAGTGATTTACCTGGATCATAGTTTTTTTGAGAAAGCAGCGGCGCTCACGCCTGAGTTTAATAATTTCAATTTGAAATCGTTGCACAATGCCATCCGCTATATGCAACGAAGAATTAACCTGCTGCTAGGCGCGACGGCCGAAGAGCGGTATCTGGATTTTATCAGGCTTTATCCCAACCTTACCTTGCGCATACCCCAATGGATGATCGCTTCTTACCTGGGCATTACCCCGGAATCGCTAAGCCGGGTGCGCAAAGAACTGGCGCATAAAAATTTTAAACCGTAACGCGTTTCTTACCATACATCAATGCGTAACCAGGTACAGGCGCGTAATTTTGTATTTATAATTTAGAACTAGTTGATGGCTAAAAATAAATGAATATGAAAACGAAAGAAGTGCGACAAATACTGGCTCCGCCGGCACCACATATGGTGGGCGACGGCTTCAGGGTACATAATTTTTTCCCCTCTGGTTATAAAATGGGGAATAAGCGAATGAGTCCTTTTTTTCTGATGGACTACAATTCCAAGGTTGATTTTTCGGCACGGGAAACGCCCCGGGGAGTAGGCGTACATCCGCACCGTGGTTTTGAAACGGTTACCATTGCGTATCAGGGCAAAGTGGCTCACCACGACAGTACCGGCAATAGTGGCGTAATTGGTGAGGGTGATGTACAATGGATGACTGCCGCGGCAGGCATCTTACACAAAGAGTATCACGAAGAAGCATACAGTAAAAAAGGAGGACCTTTTCAAATGGTGCAACTGTGGGTGAACCTGCCTGCCAGAGATAAAATGTCGAAACCCAAGTACCAGGCTATTACCCGCAGGCAAATGGGAAATTATACCTTGCCGGACGATAGTGGGAAAGTGGAAGTTATCGCCGGAGAATTGAATGGTGTAAAAGGTCCGGCATTTACTTTTACGCCCATCCACATGTATAATGCCCGGTTGAAAAAAGGAGCTTCCTTTACGTTTGAGCTTCCTGAAAACTACAATACCGGCATATTGGTGGTAGAAGGGTCGGTTACTGTAAATGAAAAAGACAAAGCGCCGGCCGATCATTTTATTCTTTTCAAAAACGAAGGAGAAAGCATTACCCTGCAGGCAGAGGAAGATGTGGTGCTGCTGGTACTGAGCGGTGAGCCCATCGATGAACCCATTGCCGCCTATGGCCCCTTTCTGATGAATACCATGGACGAAGTAAAACAGGCTATGGACGACTTCAATATGGGGAAATTCGGCTATCTGGAAGCGTAAACCTTAAAAATCATATTCCTGATAACTGCCCGTCTGGTGCGGATTACATACAACTGAGTCTGCACCGGATTTGTATTGGCTGGGGTTTAATCATGTTTTCAGATTAAAGTATTCGCTTATAAATATAAATTTGAGAGATACTCTAAAAAAAATCAAACATGCGGTTGGGTATCGGGTTGTATATCATACTTTTGCAGGTAGGCAAAATAGCATTTGCCAGTCAATAAGTATTCATCACCTAACAGCATCAGATCAACATGGAAATTCTTGGTATAGATATAGGCGGCTCCGGCATTAAGGGAGCACCAGTAAATATTGAAACAGGTGAATTACTTGCTGATCGGTTCCGTGTGGATACCCCCAGACCGGCCAAGCCCGAAGCCATAGCGGAAATGGTACAGGAAGTAGTGGAAAATTTCAACTGGAAAGGGCCGGTAGGCTGTGGGTTTCCAACGCTGGTAGCCAATGGGCAGGCCCGGGCTTACAGCAACATGCACCCCAAATGGGTGGGCGTGCAGATAGATGAGCTTTTCAGCGAACAAACCGGCTTGCCTTTCCGGGTAATTAACGATGCCGATGCGGCAGGTCTGGCGGAAATGACACATGGCGCCGGTCGTGGTAAAATGGGGCTGGTTATGGTAATAACCATTGGTACAGGTTTGGGTTCCGGTGTATTTTTCGATGGAAAACTGATTCCTAACTTCGAGCTGGGCCGCATTCTGTACAAAGATGGCGAACCGGTAGAGTTCTATGCCTCTGATGCTGCCCGGAAAAGAGATGACCTCAGCTATAAAGCCTGGGGCAATCGTTTTAACGATTTCCTTATTTATCTGGATCGCCTTTTCTCGCCCGACCTGGTTATTCTGGGGGGGGGGGCCAGCAAGAAGATGAAAAAGTTTGAACAAGAGCTTACTTCACGCATTCCTATTCTGGTAGCGGAAACTCAAAACCGCGCCGGCATTATCGGTGCGGCGATGGCTGCCCGGGATCTGTTAAATTAAGTCGGGAGTCGGAAGACCGAAGCGGGAAGCTTTACTTCGGTCTTCCGACTTCTGCCTTCCAGCTAATCAATTTAGGTGTAATGCTAAAAAAGATTATTCATGAGAATACGGTTATGTTTGTTCCTGCTATGGGCAGTGAGCAGCCTGACTTTGCCATCTGAGGCTCAGAATCCTAATGAATTCAAAATACTGAAAGGGAAAATCCCTATTGAAGTAATTCCCGATACAGCACAATGGCGGTTTCCGGAAGTCAGAAAAGGAACCATTTTCCTTTATAATGAGAATGCCTTGCCTGCCTTACTGAATTATAACTTTTTATACAATGAAATGCAATTCATTGGACAGGAAGGCGATACCCTGTCGCCGGCAGCCGATGCCCGCATCAAAGAAGTAACCATTGGTAATATTATTTCCTGAATCATCCGAAGATGGGTTATCTGGAAACAATCGGTAATTATCCGGCTGTTAAATTGGCTAAAAAGGAATTTATGGAAACCATCCGAAGTGATTCTCCCATGAACATCGGATCGGATCCCAGAGTAGGTACAGGAAATTTATTTGGCGCCGGACCTGCTGGAATAAGTGACAGGAATATTAAAAACCAAATCAGTTACCGGGAATATTATACCCGTAAAGCCCCTGGTACGCTGGTGCTTAAGAAGCTACACTCATTTTTCGTGGCCGATAAAAACAATAGCGTATTTCCAATTCAACATTCAGCATTTACCATTTAAAATTCAAAATCACAGCTCAGCTGCCATAATATTACGGTACTCAATGCTCATCTCGTTACCAGGATGCAGTTGCAGGCCAATCGGACCTTCTTCTTTCGCGTTTTCCGAAGTATAAGTTACCACTTCCTGACCATTCAGCCATACGGTGTATGTTTTACCCACGGCCTTCACTTTCATGGTATTCCAGCCATCAGCTTTTAAAACTTCCCGCACACCCCGCGCTTCTTTCGGATAACCTTTGCCGGCAATATAAGGAGAGGCCGTCAGGTCGCGTTTCTGCGAGCCGGAAATGCCAATTTGTATCTGCTGGTCTTCGGAACGCAGGAAAATGCCGGAATCAACCGTGCCTTCGCCCATTTTAAAATCGGCCTGCACAATAAAATCTTCGTACGACTTTTTCGTCCATAAGATAGATCCTTTTTTCTCAGGACTGTTTTTTACCATCAGAATGCCGTCCTGTACCGTCCATTCGGATTCAATTTCAGGCGTTACCCATCCTTTCAGGTTTTTACCGTTAAAAATTTCCTTCATTTTAGGATCGTCTGCCTGTGCCCAGCCCAGGGTGGTAACAAAACCAGTAAGTACGATCATTAATTTAATTCCCTTCATGCGAGTTTCTTTTTTAGGTGAAGTATTTGTTCGTGTTCAACAGGAAATTTAATATAAATCCACTAATAATTCCTACCGTTCCGAAACCTTTATTCCTTTATTTTGGCAGACAGGTTCAATATTATGGTACTTTTCTGGCTATCTGCGCTGTGGAATGAATAATTTACATCAATAGTCGTGTTCCGCTCAACCGATCAAAACCAAAAATCCATCTGAAAGCCTTTGGTATTATGTCCGGTTCACCACAGCATAGGTAGGAACAAAGCGGCCTCGATTTCTATCAAAAGCAAGGGACAGTAAACCTGTAAAAACTGAAGAATATTATAGTTAGGAGATGGTTTCGCCTTACTACAGACGCGGTTTAAGTGTAAAATTTTACACACCGTAACATAGAAAACCGGTTTATAAAAAAGTGTTTAACGCACAGTAAGGTCTTATTTATCTCCTCAAAAGAACAAAAGGTGACACTAGGAACTGACATGAAGCATATTAGATAATATGGTACTTCTATTATTATATTAAATATTAAAAGGATAAAAATCTTCTCTTATCCGTGAATTTTGAGAGAGAATAGATATCTTGTTCTATCCAATGTAAGATAGTTAAAGCATCAATAATAATAAATGAAGGAATTCTTTTGTAATCTGGATTGGGCGGCGTTTTGGTTAAATGTATTAGTTGGTTCTATAAATCTGTGATTATTTAAATAGTTCACCATTTAAAGACGATAAATTAAACCAATACCAAATTTCTATCAGTACACATAAAAATGATTTGAAAAATTACCGTTTTGTAGGACTTGTCAATATCAACGTCTTCGAGGAAATCTCATACCACAAAATAAAATTAGTAGTTATGGATTATTTTGGAAAAGCAGATCCTGATAGTGCCTATGAACTTTTAAAAAAAGAAAAAAGTAGAATAGAAGAATTTCGCCTTAAGTTAGAAACAATAATTGATATTCATTCCTTACATATTGACGACAAGACAATTTCAGAAATTAGTGAAATCTGCCTTGATATCAGATCGTTTGAGTTAAGGTTCAAATATAATGATGGAGTTGACGACTTAATTGAAAGTGAAAAAATAGAAAGACAGGGAGTATTTGGAATTCCCGAATTAGCGGAATTATATGGAAAATTCCTCATCTTATTGAAAAATTTATTAAGTGAGAAAAATTTTGAAATTGAGAAAGAATAAATAACAAAAATGAAAGTTGTAATTATAGG
>JBGTIS010000365.1:0-38054 GCA_041745535.1 Cyclobacteriaceae bacterium
TAAAAAAATAATATTGTGACAGGCACAGCATTTCAGTTTAATAATGATCTTCCGTCAAGGTCTTCTCAGGACATAGAAATTAATGATTTACGAAGGCTTACTGAAGTAATTAAGGATGTATATGATTATGATTTTACAAATTATGCCATATCATCCTTTAAAAGAAGAATTCAACGGATTTTAGAAATTTTCAAAATTGCTTCTGTTCCAGCGCTAATAAAACAACTGGAGTCGGATACTCAGTTTTTTGAAGAATTTCTTTCAGAAATTACTGTTAACGTAACAGAAATGTTTCGTGATCCTTCGTTTTGGCGAGTAGTTCGCGATCATATCATTCCTAATATAATGTTAAATCATGAGAAAATTAATATTTGGCATGCAGGCTGTTCCAGTGGTGAAGAAGTATTTTCAATGTCAATTGTGCTTAAAGAAATGGGGTTGCTTGATAAGGTCAATCTGATTGCTACCGATATCGACAAGCCTATTCTGGAAAGAGCACAGAAGGGTATTTACCCGATAAAAAATATGGAACTCAATGAAAAAAATTATATCAGGTTTCAGGGCAACAGCTCTTTGAAAGATTACTATCAGGAGAAAAATGGTAAAGCTGTTATTGATCCATCCATTACAGAGAAAATTTCTTTTCGTAAACATGACTTGGTGAAAGGGCCAGTATTTAACAAATTTGACCTGGTACTATGCCGGAATGTAATGATTTATTTTAATCAAACCCTGCAAAATACTGTATTAAAAAGGCTACACGAAAGTCTGTTCAAATATGGTTACTTGGCAGTTGGCTCTAAAGAATCACTAATATGGTGTGAAATTGCCAATAAGTTCATTGTAGCAAATAATGAAGAAAAAATTTACAAAAAAATCAAAGAATAACTAGGTTTTCATTATAGCATTTCATCCTGCAATGGGCGAATTTAACATCCAGAACATATATAAAGCTGTAGTAATTGGTGGGTCTGCCGGTAGTTTCCAGGGAATTATTAAAATTCTATCAAATATACCCAACGACTTTGACTTGCCAATTATTCTGTGCCTACACAGGTTGAAGCACGTAAGAAATGGTTTTATGGAAGCCTTATCAATTAAAAGTACAAAACCAGTAGAAGAACCATTTGATAAAGAAAGTATTAAAAAAGGCAAAGTGTATTTGGCGCCTGCTAATTATCATATGTCGGTGGAACTGGGTAATACTTTTTCTCTTTCTACCGAAGAAATGATTAACAATTCCAGACCAGGTATTGACATTACGCTTGAAACCTGCGCATATGTGTTTAGAGAAAAGTTAATTGGCATCTTGCTTTCCGGGGCCAATAAAGATGGCGCACAAGGGATGAAAAAAATAAAGGACCGAGGGGGATTGACCATTGTTCAGGATCCTGCGGATTGTATGATCGCCACCATGCCGGAAGCGGCACTGAACATTACTCCCATTGATTATACATTAAAAGTAGACCAGATTATAAAATTTTTATTAGAAGTTCATAAACAGCTCAAATAGTATGAATTGGAATTATAAAAAACTAAGCAGTGCATTCACTATTCTATTTATCATTGGAATTGTTGTAGTAGGGTACTGGCTTTACAATATGCCGGATAAAATGTTAAACACCAGAACAGTTGACCTGAATCAGGTAAAATTATTAGAGCCATTATTCCTTGAATATAACTTGTTGATAGGCTTTGTACTAGCTATAGGTTTAACCGCGATGGTACTACACATACTTAATAATAGTACAAACAGAAAATCTGATCTGATATATGTAGAAACATTTAATAAAGGCCAGCATGAGCAGGAACTTACCGATAACAGAGGTAAAAACTCTGGCAAAACTGAAGAGCTATTGGTTAATGTTGAACCACTAATTGCTTCTGAAGAAAATTACCGGATGGTTTTTAATACCGCGCTTTCGCAAATCTGTAAAAAATTGGAGGCAAGTCAGGCGGCTGTTTACCAGGTAAAGAAAAAGGCAAATAGCAAATACATTGAATTATTTGCCTCTTTTGCTTATCCTATTTCCGACGATGATACGATTACCTATAAGTTTGGCGAAGGGCTGGCAGGCCAGGTAGCTAAAGAAGGAAAACCAGTCAACTTAGATTCAGTACCTCAAGGTTACATTGAAATTCTTTCTGGACTAGGAAAAGCTACGCCTTCAAATTTGATTATACTTCCTTTCCATAATGATAATACGGTGGTAGGAGTAGTAGAAATAGCATCATTTAAACCATTTACAATAGAAGACGAAATTGCCCTACAGGGTATTTTTGACAAATTAGCGCTAAAACTTGCAAATAATGACAATGTAAGTTTAGAAGCCGCTAAGTAATGGAATAAAATTTTTAATGATGCATTTTGCATTGGTATTATAATATTGTTTTTCAAACCAAAAGACAAGAGCTGTAAGCAACTTCTTTTTGTAAATGAATTTTTTGAAGTATGTTTAAAAAACTAAATATTGGCAGTAAAATAACTTTTTTAGTGTTTGCTGTAGTGCTCTTCACTGTACTTGCCATTAGCTTCATAGCGTCTAATCTGGCTAAAAACTCTGTTGAGAGGCAGTACCTCACAAACATCCAGATTATTAACCATACAAAGGAAAGTAAGGTAATTGCCTACTTAAAAAATCAGGAAGATAAGTTAAAGGTAATCAAAGGGTTTTTACTATTTAACGATCAGGCAACTGGTACAGAAAATTCATCCCGGATTTTTGATGAAGAAGAACAGGAAAGTAGTTGGAATGAAGCGCGAAGGAACAAAATTAATGATATAAAAAATCAATTGGGATTTAAGAAAATATTTCTTACCAATAAGCAAAAACAAATAGTATTCGCGTCAGATAATACCAGCGAAACCCAGCAAGAAGGAAGTATTTACCTTGGGTCAGATGAAGAGATTATTAGTAAAGCTACTGACGCTATTTCATACAGCAAGGTATATCAGGCCGACAAGGAAGACAGAATGCTAATTGGCATGCCTATGGTGAATGAATTAGGCGAAACTAATATCCTATTAGGTGAAATTGCCCTTGATTCTATATATGCTGTTATACAAGATCCTTTGGGCCTTGGGCAAACAGGAGAATCATTTTTGGCAACTTTGTATGGCGATAGAGTAGTAATTCTAAATAAACTCAGACATATTTCTGATTTTAACTTCAAAAAAAGCATACAGGTTGGCGATCCGAATAACCAGGCGGTTCAAGATGCTGTACAGGGAGGTACAGGAGCTTCTCATGATGTTGATTACCGCGATAAAAAAGTATTAGCGAATTGGAGTTATAACCCCATTACAAATTGGGGAATAGTTACTAAAATTGATATAGATGAAATATATCACGATGTTAATACCCTAATCGTAAAGCTGCTGATAGCAGGTGTAATAATTATTTTTATTTCGCTTCTGGTTAGTATTGCCTTTTCCCGCTTTCTTACCGAACCTATATTGTCCCTAAAAGCAACTTTGCAGGTATTGGGAGAAGGTACGCTGCCCTCAAAAGTAGAAAAACTCAGTGAGGACGAAATTGGTCAGATGGCCGAAAAAACCAATCAATTGGTACAGGCATTAAAACGAACAGCACATTTTGCGCATGACATCGGCGAAGGAAAATTTACTACTGATTTCCAGCCCTTGGGTAAAGACGATACATTAGGGAATGCTCTCCTTAATATGCGAAAAAGCATTCAGGAAGCTGAAAAGCGTGATACTGAACGCAATTGGATTGTAACAGGAGTAGCTGAAATTGGCGCTATACTTAGAGAACATAATAATTTGAACGACTTAGGAGACGCCGTATCTGCTTACGTTACCAATAAAATTAACGCGGTACAAGGAGCCTTTTATGTGGTAAACGATGATGAGAATGACCAGGCATACATAGAACTTATTTCCAGTTTTGCGTATAACAAAAAGAAACATTTAAAAGCCGAATTTAAGTTTGCGGAAGGATTGGTTGGTCAATCAGCCATTGAACAGGATACTTTGTTGCGCACCGAAATACCTTATGATTATGTAACAATAACTTCGGGTTTGTTGGGCGATAAACGCCCCGAATGTTTGTTAATAGTTCCACTAATTACAGATGAAAAAGTATATGGGGTATTAGAATTTGCCGGCTTTAATAAATTTTCTTCCAGAGAAGTGAAATTTGTAGAAGAAATAAGCCTGATAACCGCGCGAACTATTTTTAACATTAAAGTAAATGAAAGAACCCGCCGTCTATTAGAAGAATCGCGGCAAATGAGTAACGAACTGCAAGAGCAGCAGGAGGTGTTGCGCCAAAACGCCGAAGAGATGCAGGCTACTCAGGAAGAATTAAAGCGAACCAATTACCAACTGGAAGAACAGGTAGCAGAAGTAGAAAGAACACAGAACAGAATGGCTTCTTTGCTGGAAAATGCTTCTGAAGTTATTACCATCTACGAAAAAGATAGTCAGATTCGCTATATAAGCCCTTCCGTAGAGAGAATTTTAGGGTATTCCCAGGAAGATATGATTGGGCAAAGTGACAGTAAATATATTCTGGGTGAAGGGGCTGAGAATTTTAGAAATATGTTCTCAACTTTAATGGATAAACCCGACGAACAAGTTACTATTCAGTTTATTTATAAAACCAAAAACAATGAAGAGAAATGGCTGGAGGCTACTGGCACCAATTTGCTAGACGATCCGGCCGTTCAGGGAGTTATCGTTAATTCAAGGGATATTACCGAACGCCGAAGAGCAGAGCAAGAAGAGCGCATGCGGAGTAAAATGCAGGCCTTATCAGAAAATTCTCCTGACCTGATTACCCGGCTGGATCAGGAAGGTACAACTTTCTATATAAATCCCGTTATTGAGACCTACTCTGGAATTAAACCGGAAGAATTCCTGATGAAAGACATCAGGACTTCAGAATTAAATCCTGCCATTGTGAACGAATGGATGAGTATTCTGAATGAGGTAAATGCTATTAAGGATAAGGTAGACAGGGAAATCAATTTTCCAGCCATAACAGGCGATCGTATTATGCAGGTAAATGCCATACCCGAGTTTGATGAAGAACAATCTGTAGAATCGGTTCTGGTAGTTTCCCATGACATTACTGAGCGAAAACTTATTGAGCTTGAGATTCAAACTAAGAATAAGAAGATTACAGAAAGCATTAACTATGCTAAAAGAATTCAGGGGGCTATTCTGCCCGATACTAAAATAATTAATAAAGTATTCCCGGAATCTTTTATATTCTACAAGGCTAAAGACGTAGTAAGTGGCGACTTTCCATGGTTTCTGGAACGTGGCGATGACATATATATTGCTGCTGTAGATTGTACAGGGCATGGTGTGCCTGGTGCTTTGATTTCTCTTATTGGTTATTTTCTGCTTAATGACATTGTAAGAAGCCGTAGAATAACGCAACCTGGCGAAATATTAGATTTGTTAGATGAAGGCGTAACTGAAACTTTACGTCAAGACAGCGGTGACGCGAAAACAAAAGACGGAATGGATATCGCCTTGTGCCGGATTAATCTTAAAAGTAGCGAAATACAGTATGCTGGAGCCCACAGGCCACTGTATCATATGCAAAATAGTGAAATGAACGAAATAAAGGGGGATAAATTTCCTATTGGAGGCGGTATTTATAAAAACCAGACAAATTTTACTACCACTACACTAAAAATTAAAAAGAATGATTCAATTTACTTCTGTTCTGACGGTTTTCCTGACCAGTTTGGCGGACCAGATAACAGAAAGTTTGGTCCTAAACGTACCAGAGAAATGATTGAAGCACATTATCAAAAACCCATGCGAGAAGTAGGCGAAATTATTACTGAGGAGTGGAATGCTTGGAAAGGCGAAGATAAGCAAACCGATGATGTACTTTTGATAGGAATAAAATTTTAGTAATTAATTTTATATTAGTATTCACAATAAATAGTTTTTTAATCTGATTTAAATTAAATGCAATGAGTTCAATGAAGTATGTATTTGAATTACATAAAATTATGCTCGATCAGAACCTGATATTGGTTTATGAAGGTGAGTTCACCCAGGAAATCACTAAATCGGTTCTGTCTATGGCAGAGCGTAATATGGATTCTATGGGAGAAGAATCAACCATCAAAAGAAAAGTTTTTAACGTAATGGTAGAGTGTTTGCAGAATATTGTAAAACATGCGGAAGGCTCAGAATCCAGAAACGAGGGAAAACTTAACGCGATTTTTATGATTGGCAAAAAGGGCAACGATTATATTATAACTACAGGTAACCCTTTGCAAAACACTGAAGTGGGAAAATTAAAGAATCGGCTCGACGAAATTAATAGCCTTGATAAAGAGGGCTTGAAAAGCCTCTACAAAGAAATTATTAAAACAACCAGCATTTCCGAAAAAGGCGGAGCTGGATTAGGATTTGTAGATATGGCTCGGAAATCTGGTAGAAAGTTGGAATATGGATTTGAGCAAATGGACGAAAAAAACTCTTTCTTTTCGCTTAGAACTATTGTTGCGGGAAATTAAATATAAACTTTTATAAGTATTTATTAATCATGGATATTTTAAATTTAGAAGGAACAGAAGATACACCCAAAATTATTCTGGATAAAGGTAATGGTATATTTGAGATTTCAGGGCGATCACTTCCAGAAGATTCCGCTGAGTTCTATCAGCCTATTTTGGATTGGCTGGATGAATATGCCGGCGACGCTAACGGGTCAACAAGTTTTGATTTTAAACTAGAATACTTTAACACCGCTTCATCAAAATTAATTCTAGATGTATTATCTAAATTAGAAGACATTAAAGGGGTTAGTGTGAACTGGTACTTTCATGAGGATGATGAAGATATGCAGGAAGCTGGAGAAGAGTTTTCTGAACTGGTAGAAGTACCCTTCGAATTCAAAACCTATTAGTAATTAATTCAAAAAACTTCGGGTTAAACCAGAAAACAAGGTGTTTTATAACTGCTTTCAAAGAAGCATCGTATTAACCTGCTTGTTATTAAAAAATGAGTGAAGAAATTCTAAAAGCGCTTACACACTTATTTGCCATCATTACCAAACAGGATGGAGGTGTAACGGAAAAAGAGCGTCATTATGTAATCAGTTTTTTTAAACAGGAGCTCGATCAGGATTCCGTTCAGGAATACCTTGAACTTTACGATCAGTTCGCGGATTATAAAAAGAAAGAAGAGGAGGAGTATGAAGAAGGTGAGGTAGAATTAAAAAAGAGAAAACTTACCTCGGTAAAAGATTCAGTAAAAACGCTTGCTATTTGTAAGAAGATCAATAAAACTCTTACCCAAAAGCAAAAAGTAGTGGTACTGGTCAAAATTCTGGAGTTGGTTGCCTCTGATGGAAATTTTACTGAACAGCGACTGAGCATTATTGATACTGTTTCCAGGGTATTTAATATTGTGGAAGATGAATTTAAACTTATAGAAGGATTTGTACTCAAAAAAGAAGAAATTCTTCAGAAGTTTAATGATATACTGACCGTTAGTAATAGGAGAGCGGATGAAATCGACAAAGATAAGCATGTATATGCTGATATCGAAGGAGAAATAGTATTCTTGAAAGTACAGAGTGTTGACCTGTATTTTATTAAATATTTAGGAAATGAAGAGGTTATTCTCAATGGCTTTATTATGAAGCCAAATCATTCTTATTTGTTTTCAAATGGGAGTACTATAAAAACGCCACTTGGTGCGGCACTATATTATAGTGATCTGACCCGTTACTTTCTTTCAGATGTAAGTATTAGAAAAATTTCTTTCACTACAAATCATCTAGAGTATCGTTTCCCAAACAACGCAATTGGGTTACGTGACATTAATATATCAGAAGGGCCAGGGAAACTACTTGGTATTATGGGAGCAAGCGGTGCCGGAAAAACAACTTTACTGAATGTGCTGGCAGGTATTGTACCACCTTCTGATGGCGAAGTTCTGATCAATGGCTACAATATTCATTTACAAAAAAGTCAGATACAAGGCGTAATCGGCTATGTTTCTCAAGATGATTTATTAATTGAGGAACTTACTGTTTACCAAAACCTGTATTATAATGCCAAATTGTGTTTTGCGGATAAAAGTGAAGCGGAAATAGATAAGCTTGTTATTGCCACCCTGGAAAGTCTGGGATTAGAGCAACGGAAAGACTTAAAAGTAGGTAGTGTTTTAGATAAAACAATCAGTGGCGGACAGCGCAAAAGATTGAACATCGCACTGGAATTAATTCGTGAACCGGCCGTTATGTTTGTGGATGAACCAACTTCAGGTTTATCTTCCAGAGATTCTGAAAATGTAATTGACTTATTAAAAGAACTTACCTTAAAAGGAAAACTCATTTTTGTGGTAATCCATCAGCCTTCTTCAGACATTTATAAAATGTTTGACAAAATGATTATTATGGACACCGGTGGTTACCCTATTTTTTATGGTAATCCGGTTGAGGCAGTTACGTATTTTAAGAAAGCTTCTAACCAAATAGATGCTGAACGTGGCCAGTGCCATGCCTGTGGAAATGTAAATCCAGAACAGATTTTTAATATTATTGAAGCTAAAGTAGTTGATGAATATGGTCAGTTAACTAATAAACGCAAAATATCACCTCCATTATGGCATAAAAAATATGAGGAAACATTCAAAATAGAGAAAGTTGAAGACATAAAAGAAACCCCTCCTAAATCTCTAAGTTTGCCTTCTCATTTCAAACAAACAGTTATATTTACTACCCGTGATTTACTGGCAAAAATAAGCAACAAGCAATATATGCTGATCAATTTGCTTGAAGCCCCCGTGTTAGCCTTATTTTTAGCGGTTATTATTAAATACAAAGAAGCTGGAAAAACAGAGTATATTTTTCGTTTTAATGAAAATTTTCCTGCATATATCCTGATGAGCGTGTTAGTAGCTTTATTTATGGGATTAACGGTAAGCGCTGAAGAAATTATACGGGATAGAAAAATACTTAAACGAGAATCGTTTCTGAATTTGAGCTGGAACAGCTACCTATCATCAAAGTTGATGATTCTGTTTCTTTTATCAGCTATACAGACCCTATCATTTGTATTAATAGGGCATTTAATTCTTGAAGTAAAGGAAATGACGCTTAGCTTTTGGCTGGTTTTATTTTCGGTATCTTGTTTTGCTAATGTGTTAGGTTTGAACATCTCTTCGGCTTTCAATTCGGCAGTAACCGTTTATATTCTGATTCCATTGTTGTTAATTCCGCAAATTATACTAAGCGGATTACTATTTAACTTTGATAAATTAAATAGTATGATCAGCTCGAAAGGAGAAGTGCCTGTTATTGCTGATATGATGGTATCGAGGTGGGCTTACGAGGCTATGGCTGTACATCAGTTTAAAGATAATCCATACCAACAGTCTTATTACGACTTGGAAACAAAAGAAAAACAAGCTGATTTTAAATCAGCCTACTTAATTCCCAAGCTTAAATCAAAACTTCAGTTTGTAATGGCCCATAAGGATACTCAGTCTGAAACTGAACAGTATGAAATTGAAACAAACCTGAAAATTATCAGGAATGAGTTGGAAAAAGAAATATTTAAGGAAGGTCTGGAACTTGTTGATATTCAAAAAGATTTAACGCTTTCTGGTATTAACAAAGAAACCGAAAGCGCGTTACTAAAGTATTTTGAAAAGCTTAGCCAGCATTATTTACAAATTTTTAATAAGGCTGTTGAGAATCAGGAGAAGCTGGTTTATTTTCTTGAAAATCAAGATGGCTATTCCTATAACCTTGACCAATATAAAAACAAATACTTTAATGAGAGTTTGTCAGATTTGGCGCGAAATGTCAATGCATCAGATCGTATTATTGAGTACAAAGGAAAACTTATACAAAGAGTAGATCCTGTATTTAATAGTCCTTCGGCTACGGCAGGCTTCTACAATTACAGAACTCATTTTTTTGCGCCGAAAAAGCAATTTGCGGGTCAATTGTTCGATACTTTTTACTTCAATATAATTGTTATCTGGATCATGTCATTGTTACTGTATGCATGCTTATACTTTGAAATATTCAGGAGAGTAATTGCATTTTTTGGGAATTGGAGAATACCAAGAACCTCCAATAATTAGGGTAATTTTATTTGGTCACTCATTTTTTATGAAAAAATTACATAGTAAGTCAACCCTCAGAATAAACCAGAAACTTAGATAATCATTCAGCTAATTTGAAGTCTCATAAAACCTGTTTACAAAACAATGAAAATCAAACAAATAGGGTTTATCAGGCCTTTTACTATAAATCTTTTAATTTCCAATGAAAAGACTACTAATAGGTATTTTTGTTTTAAGTATGTGTGCTTGTAACTCTGATAATAAACCAGATGAACAGGCATTTTTAGAAAGCCTGGAAGCCCAGCACAAATCCGCGACAGTGATTTCAAATGAAGTGCTGGAAAGTATTCTTCAGCAAATTCCTTCTCCATTGGAAATTTCCGTATTGCTAAAAGAATCGGGAACCAAATACGATGTACGCCTTTTGAATTCCACTGAAAATCTTTCTAAATACAATAGCAATTTTGAAAAAGCATTAAACCTGGGAGTGTATGGAACCGATTTAGGTTATACCAACATTTACGAACAGAATCAGGATGCGATTTTTTATCTGAATGCTATCAAAGAATTGGCTGACGGATTGAGTATTGGTCAGTTTTTTAATTTTGGTGTTATCAAGCGACTAGCGACCAATAGCAGGAATCTTGACTCGCTGTTGTTGATCACCACCATAAACTTTAATAATATTAATACCTATTTACAGGAGCAACAGCGTGCCAACTTAAGCGTATTGTTCTTAACCGGGGGGTGGTTGGAAGCACTACACATTGTGTGTAAAGTATCTGAAAGAAACCCTAATAACCAGGAACTGAAAGATCGGATTGGTGAGCAAAAAATAATTCTTGAGAGCATCATGTTGTTATTAAACTTTTATGGTGAAGGAAATCCGTATATGAGTGATTTAAAGGATAAAATCACCGTATTACAGGAAAAATTTGAAAATATTAAAATTACACAAACATACGAGGAATCTACTCTGAAAGAAGTAAATGGTATTGTAACTATTGAAAACAACAGTACCAGCACCATCAATATTACTGATGAAGATGTGAAAACTATTACGGAAGTAACTACTTCCATCAGAGAAAGTATTGTTAACTAAAAAATTTTTACAACTATTACTTATGAAGAAGATAGTTTTACTTTTAAGTGCTATTTCATTTTTCGTACTTACTGCCCCTGATATTTCGGCTCAGTGTAACTCAGGGCAATTTGCTGAATCTTGTATTTCCCAGTTGTCCGATGGATTCAACTTCGTGAAAAGTTATGAAGTAAATGGAGAAGGAGGCGCTAAGGATAAAATAGAATATTCTTATGTGTTCGCGAAAGGCACCCAGTACTTTATGAATATATGCAGTGATAGTGAAAGCACAGATGGAATTGTACTGAGTTTATACGACTCTAATAGAAAAAAAGTAGGAACCAGTTTTGCTAATGGGAATCTTAATAAAGGAATTATATATCCCTGTAATGCAACAGGTATCTACTACATAACATTTACTTTTGAAAATTCTAAAAACTACTGTGGTGGCGCTGTGCTTGGCTTTAAACGATAAGTAATTTATAAATACTAAAATTGTTAAACAGGCCAACCAAGGCCTGTTTTTTTTTAGAAAAATCTACTGATTTATTTGTTCAAAACTTTCTTCCTTTCCAGTTATACATCCCGAAATTAGCCGCTATTCCAAAAAAAACTGTGTAAAAGGGATACATGACCTGTAAGAGCAAAAAATAAAAAAAAGAAAGTGGCTTTTTCAAAAACCGCATAATAGTTAACAGAAAAAAGAATTCTACAATAACCTTTACGCAGCTCTGTAATACAAAAACTTGTATTGGGTAATCGAACCCAATGGTCAAAAATAGGCCTGTGAGCCAACTAAAATGAAAACCGAAAATAAATATGGCAAGTAAAGAGGTTTTCCAGCTTTTGTGATACTTCCACTTGCCTGCCCATCGTTTCCGTTGCTGGTAAAAATCTGAAAGATTTTTTTGCGCACGACTATAAACGATAGCGTTTGAATTTTTAAGAAAGTAAATCTTATTAGGGTATCTTTTAAATACTTTCTGAAGTAAAAATTCATCGTCACCAGACGGAACATGTAAGTTACCTTCATAACCATTTAACTCTAAAAAAACCTCTTTAGTAAAAGCCAAGTTAGCGCCATTGCACATGTTTGGGCTTCCAGCCTGCATACAAGCTGCTCCGGTACCGATCAGGCTACTGAATTCTATAGCTTGTAATTTGTCAAATAAAGATTTTTCCTGATAGAAGGTAACAGGACCCGAAACTAATTTTGGCTTTTTTCTGGCAAAAAAATTATAATAAGTGTCCAGCCATTTTGGATTCAACCTGCAGTCGCCATCAGTGGTAATAATGATATGTTTGCTAGTGGTTTGCGCGGAATGGCTTACCCCCTGGGCAATAGCCTTTTTTTTGAACGATCCTTCAAAATTTTTTGATATTCGTAACCGCGTTAACTTTAATGTAAAGGGGACTTTTGAAATCTGACTGGTTACCAAATCGGCAGTGCCGTCTGTTGAATGATCATCAACCACAATTACTTCAAAATAATCAGAGATTTGATTGGCGAAACAGCCTTGTTGTTGGCTTAAGTCGTTAAGCAACTGGGCAATATTTGGCGCTTCATTCCGCACCGGGATAATAATAGAGAAAAAAAGTTTTTCAAAATCTTTAGAGATTGAGAAATCAGAATCTGTGTGTTCAATACGGTGCCAGTGCCAGATAAGCCAAATTACCAGCAAGCAATATGCAGTGGTAATAATAGTTATATATAACTGCATATTTTTTGTAAAACTGTGTATACAAAATCATTCCTACGATACACCAAAACATAGTTACTTTTTAAGCAGTAAGATATTATATTGCAACGATGAATAAGCCAAAGCCATTGGAAAAAATAATTCTGGGCATTGACCCTGGTACCCGCATCATGGGTTATGGAGTTATAAAAGTTAGCCAGACCGCGGGGAATGCCAAAAACCTGCAGTTGTTGCGACATGGAGTGATTCATTTAAGCAAATATAAAGGTCATGAACTAAAGCTTAAAAAGATATTTGAAAGGATGCTGGGCATAATTGATGAATTTCATCCGGATGAGGTAGCATTGGAAGCTCCTTTTTTTGGTAAAAATATACAATCTATGTTAAAATTAGGCAGGGCACAGGGAGTTGCTATGGCTGCCGCCCTTTCCCGTCAGATTCCCATATCTGAATACGCTCCTAAAAAAGTAAAACAATCGGTAACTGGTAATGGAAATGCCTCTAAAGAACAGGTAGCGCAAATGTTACCTAATTTATTGGTTTTTCCTCAGTCAAAAATTCTGTTGGATAATCAGTTACTGGATGCTACCGACGCCCTGGCAGTGGCACTGTGCCATTATTACCAGAATGGGCAGCCCCAGCAAAGGGGTAAAAGCTGGAAGGCATTTGTGGCCGAAAACCCAGAAAGAATACAATAGTATGATTCCCAAACCAAAATTGAGTGTAGTAAAATGTTACCAATAGCGATAATTTTCGACATGGATGGTGTTATTGTCGATAACTATAAATACCATATGAAGTCCTGGATGCAGTTTCTTGAAAAACATGGTTTTCCCATCAGCGTACAGGAATACAAAGAACAAATTAATGGTAGGATTTTATCTTCTATAATTCCTGGCTATTTTGGCGCCGACACTACTCCTGAAAGAATTAAAGTTCTGGGTGAAGAAAAAGAATCTGCCTATCGTGAAATTTACCAGAATGATATTACGGCTACGCCAGGCTTAAAAGACTTTTTAATGGAGTTGGAAAACAAAAATATTCCGAAAGCCATCGCAACTTCGGCACCGCCGGCCAATGTTGAATTTACCTTAGCACATACCGGATTAAAAAAACATTTCCCCGTTATTACGGACGACTCTATGGTAACCCGGGGCAAGCCAGATCCGCAGGTATATCTGAAATCGGCTGAATTGCTGCATACCGATCCTGCCCGTTGTGTGGTTTTTGAAGACGCGATTTTAGGTATACAAGCCGCCAGAAACGCAGGTATGAAGGTAGTAGGCCTAGCGACTACCCACCCGGCAGAAGAATTAAACGATGTGGATATGGTAATTTCTAATTTTGAAGGACTTACCATTGATAAGCTGATTATCGAACTGGGACTGTAAGTGGTCAGGAAATAAGCACAAAATAAAGCACAAGCGGAAACAGAGCACCATTGGTAATACCGGCATTAAAAACATGTTCAGGGTATTTTTTGGTGAGAAATGTTCCTAAAATAGAGGTGCCTAGTAAGGCTACCAGGAAAAAAGAAAAAATATTGTATACATTATAATGCGGGTCAAAAGCCTGTATGCTACCGTTCTTTAATAGCTCAACTTTGGTAGTTATATTGAATAAGGGAGTAATAAAGGCATTAATAGTATCTCCTTTAACCACATAGTTGTATTTTTCGCCGTCTAGAGGAAATTCACATTGGGTGGTTTTCACAGTAAGAAAAGGATTGGGACCGGGGCGGCCGGCTATTAAAATATTAGCCGTTTTCAAATCCACAATTTCGTTAAGATGGCCTCGGGCACCAAAATAATCCGCGACCAGTGCCAGGCAAAATAACAACGTAAATACAGACATCAGCCTGGCATATTTGGTATATGGAATAAAATCTGCCTGATTACTGAAAGTGTTTCTTTTTCTTTGTTTTGCTATTGTGAATTCTTCTCCAGATGGTTGGGTATTCTTTATTATTTTTTCCTGCAAAGAAGTATAAAAGTCATACAAACAATCGTAATGAACTTTTTTTTCTGAATTCCCTAGTATTTCATGCGCTTCATTGATGAGCATAAAAACTTTGTGTGCCCGGAGATCTTTGTTCCGATCAGGATGATACTGTAATGCTAATTGCCGATAAGCTTTTTTTATTTTTACCGCACTGGCCTGCCTGTCAATTTCCAGAATTTTATAGTAGTCTTTAATCATGGCCCTGGGTAATTTATGCGGTGCAACCGGTTTATCTGTTAAGTTAACATGCGCTGGCGATAATATCAATATATATTTTCTCTAAAGCACCAGATTTTGTTTAGCTTAGTATTACCAAAAGTTCGAATTTTGTAAATTGCTCCGAGTTTTATTTTTAATAAATCAAAAACAACTATATGGAATCCAATGTCAGAGAAAAAGCTCAGAAATGGCTCAATAGTAATATAGATTCAGAAAGCAAAGTAGAAATAGAACAGTTACTTCAGCAAGAAGATACCACAGCGCTTGTTGATGCTTTTTATAAGGATTTAGAATTTGGTACAGGCGGATTACGGGGCATTATGGGCATTGGTTCTAACCGTATTAACAAATATACAGTGGGTATGGCTACCCAGGGCTTAGCCAATTATTTATTAAAAACTTATCCTGACGAAAATATCAAGGTAGCAATTGCACACGATAGCCGGAATAATAGTCGGTATTTTGCTGAAATTACAGCAGCAGTATTTTCTGCCAATGGCATTTATGTATACTTTTTTGAAGCATTACGACCTACCCCTGAATTATCATTTACTATTCGTGAATTAGGTTGCCAAAGTGGGGTGGTACTTACCGCTTCTCATAATCCAAAAGAATATAACGGTTACAAAGCTTACTGGAACGATGGTGGGCAGTTGGTTCCACCGCACGATAAAAATGTAATAGAGGAAGTTGGCAAAATTCAGGGCATTAATGCGGTAAAGTTCGATAAGGATGAAAGTAAAATTGAGATAATCGGCAAAGCCATCGACGATAAATATTTGGATGCTGTTATTGGGCTTTCTCTTTCTCCTGATGCCATTAAACGCCAGCATGACCTAAAAATCGTATTTACTCCCATACATGGTACTTCTATTACCTTAGTGCCACAGGCACTGGAAAGAATGGGTTTTACCAATATTAATATCGTAGAAGAACAGGCAAAACCTGATGGGAATTTTCCTACTGTAGTGTATCCTAATCCAGAAGAAGCGGAAGCTTTAAACATGGCGCTGAAAAAAGCTCGGGAAATTGATGCGGACCTGGTATTGGGTACCGACCCGGACGCCGACCGCGTAGGCATAGCGGTTAAAAATAAACATGGCGAATTTCAACTTCTTAACGGAAACCAAACCGGTAGTTTGCTTGTCTATTATTTGCTGAGAAAATGGAAAGAAAACGGAAAAATCAATGGAAAACAGTTTGTGGCTAAAACCATTGTTACAACGGACGTAATTCGCAATATCGCCAATCATTATGGCGTAAACTGCTACGATACCCTCACTGGTTTCAAATATATTGCGGAACTTATCCGGGAAAAGGAAGGAAAGGAAGAATTTATTGGTGGCGGAGAAGAAAGTTATGGATACCTGATCGGCGATTTTGTCCGCGATAAGGACGCGGTGGCTTCCTGTGTCATGATTACCGAAATGGTAGCTTATATCAAAGATCAGGGCAAAGATGTATTTGATTTTCTGGCCGAAATGTATCAGCAGTTTGGCTTTTACAAGGAGCATTTAGTTTCACTCACAAAAAAAGGTAAAAGTGGTGTGGAAGAAATTCAGACGATGATGCATAAATTAAGAGAAAATCCGCCGCGCGATATTAATGGAGAAAGGGTAGTCACTTTAATTGACTACAACGAAGGCCTGGAAAGAGATTTGGTGATGAACAATGAGAAAGTGCTGGATTTTCCTAAATCCAATGTTTTACAGTTTATAACCGAAAAAGGAACAAAAATTTCCGCGCGACCTTCAGGCACTGAACCCAAAATAAAATTTTACATTAGTGTAAATGAAAGCCTCTCAGGAGCAGATAAGTATGAAGAAGTTGAAAATCTGCTAAACGAGAAAATTAAAACAGTGCAGCAATCGTTAAACTTTTAATTCAGCTGCCTTCAACTTTCAAGTTATACTATACCATAGATACATGGATGCACTGATTCTTTTTGCCGGCATAGTAATCGGGGCTGTTTTTGCCTGGTTTCTGGCGAAATACAAGTTTCAGCGCTTCCAGGGTATTTCAATTAATGAGGTAGAAGCCAAATATATTTCTAAAGAGTTGTACAGTGATGCAAAACGCGAACTTTTCGATAATGCGCAAAAGCTCATGTCTTTGAACCAAAAGCTTGCCTCCCAGGAGCAGATCATTATTGGCTATCAGGAAAAGCTTACCAACCAGAAACAGGAACTGGAAGAGCTTCAGGAGCGGTTCAAAACAGAGTTTAAAAATTTGGCAAACGAGCTATTGGAAGAAGAAAGTAGGAAATTCACCGTGCTGAATGAAGAAAAAATTAATTCTATTCTAGCGCCTTTAAAAGAAAGGATAGTGGATTTCAAATCCAGAATGGAAGAAACCTACAGCCAGGATATTCGGGAGCGGGCATCGCTTAAAAAAGAAATTGAACAATTGTTAAATTTGAACCGGCAGGTGAGCGACGATGCCATCCGCCTTACCAATGCATTAAAAGGAGACTCTAAAGTGCAGGGCGATTGGGGCGAAGTTCAATTGGAAATGATTCTTGAAAAAGCCGGTCTGATAAAAAATATTCACTATCATAGCCAAAGCAGTTATGTAGATGATACCGGGAACCAGAAACGTCCCGACTATATCATTCATCTGCCCGAAAATAAACATTTGGTAATTGATGCCAAAGTATCGCTAACTGCTTATAATGCTTATTTTAATGCTGACGACATGGATCGGCAATCTCAGTTTCTAAGCGAGCATATTACCAGCATTTACCGGCATGTTAAATTATTGAGCGAAAAAAATTACCAGGGGCTTTATCAGATCAATCAGCCCGATTATGTAATTATGTTTATTCCCATAGAACCAGCATTGAACCTTGTGGTGAAAGAGGATATAGGTGTTTTTGAGAAATGTCTGGATAAAAATATTGTGCTGGTTTCAACCTCAACTTTGCTGGCTACCCTCAGAACAATTTCCTATATATGGAAACAGGAAAACCAAAAAAGAAATGTAGTTAAAATTGCCAAAGAAAGTGGAAAGCTGTACGATAAGTTCGTAAATTTTACCGAAGATTTGTTAACTGTGGGTAAACAGTTAGACCTGGCAAAGAAATCATATGGCGATGCCATGAATAAGCTGGTGGATGGACAGGGAAGTCTGGTAAAAAAAGTGGAAAATATCAGGAAAATGGGTATACATACTTCAAAATCAATTAATCCACAATTACTGGATAAAACCTATACCGAAGAATAGGAAAAGAGGTTGCTAAACAAAATAAAAAATATTAATACACATCAATAAACTGCTGAATTATGGCTTATAAAGAAAAGGAAATAGAAAAACGATACTATTCTATTGGTGAAGTCGCGGAAGATCTGAATATCAATCCTTCGCAGATTCGTTTTTGGGAAAGTGAATTTGATATTATCCGGCCCCAGAAGAATAAGAGCGGAAAAAGGCAGTTTACCAAAGAAGACATTGAAAACATACGTTCGGTACAGTTTTTAGTAAAAGAAAAGGGACATACCCTTGAGGGTGCCCGAAAAATATTAAAAAATAAGTCAAAAGCTGTACATAGTAAAGCAGAAATGATTGATTGTCTTAAAAATGTAAGAGCTTTTCTGCTGCAAATCAAGGAGCAGCTGGACTAACAGTAAATAAAATTTCGGAATGACAAAGATTTACCAGGTTGCCCTTAGTTTGATTCCTGGAGTGGGTAATGCTTTGGCAAAAGTTTTAATAAGCTACTGTGGCTCGGCCGAAGCGGTTTTTAAAAGCAGAACGTCACAACTCGCCAAAATTCCCGGAATTGGAAGTAAAACCATTCAGGCAATCCGTGTAAATCAGGTATTGGAAAAAGCAGAGCGGGAAATACAGCATTGTGAGAAGAAAAATATCAGCATTCTTTCTTTTACAGATGAAGCATATCCGCATCGTTTGAAGCAAATTTACGATGCCCCGGTTGTATTGTATTACAAAGGAAAAGCCAATCTGAATGCGCAAAAAGTAGTAAGCATAGTAGGTACCCGGAACGCTACAGCTTATGGGAAAAAGGTTGTAGAAGAAATTGTAGAGGGTTTGGAAAAGCACCATGCATTAATCGTTAGTGGTCTGGCTTATGGTATCGACATTCATGCCCACCGAAGCTCCCTTAAATGTGGTTTGAAAACAATAGGCGTATTGGCCAATGGTCCGGATATTATTTACCCGTATAACCATACAACTACTGCACAGGAAATGCTAGATCACGGTGCCTTGGTAAGCGAAATCAAACCCGGCGTGAAACCGGAAGCGCATTATTTTCCTGCCCGCAACCGCATTATCGCAGGCATGGCTGACGTTACTATTGTAGTGGAGGCAGCCACATCCGGTGGAGCATTAATTACAGCCAATTTGGCCAATGATTATAACAGGGAGGTATTTGCCTTGCCAGGGAATGTACATCAAATGTATTCAAAGGGCTGTAACACGCTTATTAAATCTCACAAAGCGCATTTATTCACCAGTATTGAAGATATAGAATATATAATGAACTGGGATTTGCCCGATGGTCCTTCACAGCCTGATAGAGTTACTTTAGATTTATCTGGTCTAACTGAAAATGAGCAAAAACTTGTTCAATTGCTCGCAAATTATCGGGCTGGTATGTTGCTCGACGAAATTAGCTGGAAATCCCAAACTCCTATCAATCAATTGGCTTCACTTTTGCTGAATTTAGAGTTTAAGGGGATTATTAAGTCTTTGCCAGGAAAAAAATATAAGCTTGCCCGCATATAGAATAACTCAATAGCTATTGAATAGATAAGTTTTCTAAGCTTGACAGCAAGTGAGCTTTAAGCGATACTAATCCCGGAAATAATAACCAGTAATTGCACAATGACGGAGGATTATTACCAGATTTTAGGGTTACTCTATGACGCGTCTCAGGATGATATCAAACTGGCTTACCGGCAATTGGCAAAGGCTTATCATCCTGATGTAAATAACGGGGATACGGAAAAGGAAGATCGTTTCAAAATGATCAGCCAGGCATACGAAACCTTATCGAATGCGGAAAAGAAGAATTCTTACGACCTGTGGTTATTATTAAAGCTTTCGGAAAGAAATACGGGCGGTGTATCGGCCGATAGCCAGGGCTCCTGGGCTTACAATAAAACTGTATGGCCGCGTTATCAGCCCTATAAAAAAGGCCCGGTCACCTATTCTAAAAAAACTTATATCATAGCTACCACTCTGGTAGTGGCCCTGTTTCTTTCTATATTCCTGATCCCGGTTATGCTGGCCAAATATTCTTCGGAATATCATTATAAAAAAGCGGTAGAATTTTATCAAGGTGCCCATTATTATTCCGCGCTAACCAGCCTGGATCACGCAATTGTTGATTTTGGAAATAAAAATGCCGAGGCCTGTTTGTTAACAGCTATTATACTGATGGAACAATACCAGCAGTATAACGACGCGGTAATGTATGCTGAAAAAGGCATTGAGAAGGTAAAAGATCCAAAAGATAAGGCCAGCTTTTATTATATTAAAGGCAAAGCTTTAAAAGAAAATGGTGCCTACGATTCTTCCAGAGTCGCTTTTGAAATGGCCTTGCATTTATGGAATTTTCACTCAAATCGTGAAAAGGAAGAAGCCGGACAGCCGCGTTTCTGGTCCGCACAACCTGAAACCGATGCTTTACTCGTCTATCTGCCTCCTGTTATTGAGGAGTTATCAGAACAGAAACTGAACTATGCGATAGGCGAAATAGCTGCTTTTTTTCAAAATGATTACACAAGTGCTATTAAAAGTTTTAATGAAATTATTTTAACTGATAAGCAAAACCCAGACGCATATTATGGAAGAGCTTTTTGTGCTTACAATTTACATAAGCCACAGGAAGCTGTAAATGATTTTGATTACTTTCTTCGGCATCGTCCTGAACATGGTATGGCTTATTATTTCAGAGGAATAGCTAAAATACAGCTGGATTCGGTTATCAATGGGTGTGAAGATCTCATACATGCTCAATCCCTCGGCGTGAGAGAATCTGGCATGTCTATTACCCAATACTGCATGAAAGAATAATTACTTTAGTGTTTTCTGATTGCAAATATCTCTGATAATCTCATAAGATTTCAAATCCCCCAGTTCCCCGGCTTTACTTAAATCGAGACAACCTTCCAGTAATAATCCATGCTCGATTCTGAGCACACCCCGCAGGTAATAAGCATCTACACTTTTTGGATGAATTTCTAGTATTTTCGTACAGTCGTTAATAGCATCCTGAAATGCTTCAAGCTGTTGCCGGGCCTGCCCTCTTCTCAGATACGCATTAACATTATTTTCATTAATTTTGATAACTTCACTAAGATCTTTAATAGCCCCATAATAATCCTGAAGCTCATACTTTACATTTCCTCTTTCAAAGTATGCTTCCTGAAAAGCAGGATTGATATCTAATGCAATGTTGTAGTCTTTCATAGCACCATGATAATCCTCAAATATTTTTTTCGCGTTACCCCTCATATAAAACGCCTGGTAATCAAAGGAATCAGCTTCCACAGCCTGGTTAAATTTTAAAAGAGCCTCCTTGTATGATCCTTTTTCGAATAATTCCAAACCGGCTTCTTTAAAACTGGCTGAATTACCTTGACCGAATGCTATGGAACTGCTTAAAAAAATAAGAACAGCACATACCATTAACTTCATGAATTTTCGTATCATTTTATTTAAAAAGTTTTTGTAACTCAAATTACCTAAAATATCTCAAAAGGTTAAATGGCACGCCATTGAGGTAATGTAAGATTCCTTCATTCTTACTTATTATTTCTGAAGTTCATTAAAAATATCTTCTATCCTTTACATATATTTCCAGGGATTAACAAAAATAGCATTATCAGCTTCTATAAGAACATATAGTATTATATGGTGAAAAAATTTATTTATGCCGCATTAATTATTTTAACAGTCGCGGTAATATGGAATTTTGATTTGGTACGTTACGGTTTATCACAGGCAAAAGGACAAATTAAAATAGTATGGCAGGCGCGCGATATAGAAGTTGTGCTTCAGGATACCCAGGTGCCCGATTCAATTAAAGCAGGAATCAGGCTGGTGCAGGAAATTAAACAATATGCTGTTGATTCAGTAGGCGTAAATCAGTCTGAAAATTATTCTACTTTTTATAATCAGTATGGCAAAGATATTTTATGGGTAGTTACCGCCTGCGAGCCTTATGGGCTTAAGAATAAAGAGTGGTCATTTCCATTGATTGGTACTTTTTCTTATAAAGGATTTTTTAATTATGACTGGGCCATAAAAGAAAAAGCGAACCTGGATCAGCAAGGATACGATACCGGCATCCGAACGCCCAGTGCGTGGAGCACGCTTGGTTTTTTTAAAGACCCTATTTTATCGAATTTTTTAGAACGCGATCAGGGAGAACTGGCCAATACTATTATACATGAACTAACCCATGGTACAGTATTTATCAAAGACAGCCTGCAATTCAATGAAAATATCGCGACGTTTGTTGGAAATATAGGTGCCGCGAATTTTTTAACTTATAAATATGGTCCCCATTCTGAGGAATATCAGACCTATATGGATGGATTACAAGACCGGGAACTGTATACACAACATATTTTACAAGGTGCCGATCAACTGGATAGTTTGTATTATTCTTTTACTAATTCGCAAGACAATAGCACCAAACAGGAATTGAAGGCCAACCTGATCAGGCAAATAATGAGTAATGCTGATAGGTTGAACTATAAAAATACAAAAAGGTATCATAAGCTTGTTACCTATTACTTGAAACCTGAAAATTTCCCTAATAATACTTATTTTATGTCATTTATCAGGTATCAGGCCGACCTGAGTGAATTGGAAAAAAAATATGAGAATGAGTTTAATTTTAACCTGAAAGTGTTTCTTCAGTATTTAAAAGACAAATATGAATCGATATGATTTTTTTAAAAAGGGAAAAAGTAAATTTAAGCTTAAAAAGTGCTTTTTATCCAAAACTACTGTAATGCTGAAAGGAAAATATGAATGAGAATTTAGGATATACCGTAATTTATCAGGTCATTTGATAATGAAAAATTTTAATATAATTATTTAAATATTATTAATAATTATAATACTTTTGAATGCTTTAAATTGAAAATTAATTTTCTACATGTTTAATATAAATTTTAACAACAATTGAGATTAAAATCTTATATTTTTGTTTTTTCTGATAATTTTCAGTAATATTATAAGAATAAATAACATTTATTACATACCCTTTCTCTCATAATCACAGTACTCCGAAAACATCTACAAAATGAAAATCGCACACCTTCCAGCCGGTTTTTTCCCAAATGTAGGAGGCGCACAAATCGCAACGCATAATATTGCTGAAAAGCAGCACTTATTAGGTCATGACGTTTATTTGATTGACCGAAGCACCAATAAGTGGGGCACTTATAAAGCCTTAAAAAATGATGTTGCCTATAAGCTTCTTCCTATTATTCCTAAAACGTTAGAATTTGTAAGAAAAGCCGAAGTTAATTACAAAGCCAATTTGAGTAACCTGATTGGTATGCAGTTAAGACATTATCAAAGAAAATATAAATTTGACGTTTGGCACCTAAATCTTTTAGGTCCTTTTATTATGTATGCCTTACCACATCTTAAAAAGATGGGAGTACCCATAGTGGGTACCTGCAGGGGAATGGATATTCAGAAGTTTCCTGAAGCAGGTTATGGCTGGCGCCTTACCGACAATACCTGGGAGGATAAACTAAGAAACGCGTTTAACGAAATAGATATTCTTACCGCGATCAGTAATAGTGTGAAGAAAGAATACCTGGAATTAGATGTGCCGGAGGATAAAATATTCAGTATCCCGAACGGTGTTAATTGTGAATATATATCGGCATATGAAATTGACAAATGCAAAATAAGACAAGCAGTAGGATGGCCAGAAGATAAAAAAATTATTATCACGGTAGGCCGGAATCATCCCAAGAAGGGCTATAAATTTATTCCGGAAATCATCAGCCATTTGATAAAAGAAAGAAATGATTTTTTGTGGGTTATTGTAGGAAAAGGAAGTGAGGAAATATATGAACTCGCCAAGCAGCAGGGAGTAGCGCAATACTTAAAAATTATGCCTCAAATAGGTTTGAAAAGGAGCGAAACCGATAGCAAATATCAATTCCCTTCCGGTGATTTGGTTTCATTATATAAAGCTGCTGATATTTTTGCTTTCCCAACCCTGATAGAAACATTTGGTAATGTTAATCTGGAAGCCATGGCTGCCGGACTACCTGTAGTGGTAACAGATGCTCCCGGTTGCCGCGATATTGTTTTTCATAACCAGAACGGATTAGTATCGCCCGTGGGAGATACGCTGGCGATGGCCAATAATATATTGAAAGTAATGACTTATGAGAGTTTGAGAGAGGCATTGGTGGCTAACGGAACTGCTTATACAAAAAATATAAGCTGGTATAACGTGGCCAAACAATATGTTTCCTGTTATGAAGAAGCGATACGAAGAAAACAAGAACATATGATCAGTACAAAGCCTTCGCAAATGCTGGTCCACTAATTTTATATGTTTTAGATTATAAAAAGTAAGTATTCTTAAAAAGTTTAAGCGGTGCGGTTTAAACTTTTTTTTATGAAAAAAATGGAAATACCAGTAGTTTAGTTTCTCCTATGGATTGAAATTATTACTATTGCGCATAATTCCTGGCTTTTTATAAATAATTAAAAAGAACAGGAAACTCAATAACCCCGGAATTCGTTTCGTTTCAATAAATATTAATAATATTTTCAAAGTTCACTCATGAGTAAGCCTGACCTGCGCTCAAAATATTCCGCATTCCTTTCTGGAAATTTAATTGCCGTAATCTTTTTTTTCATTATAGGCTTACTAATTGTATCTACTTTAGGATATTTCGACGAAGGAAATTATCTTCATTATAGCAGCGTATGGGATTACATAAACAGGGGTTTGGCCCTTAATGATCTGGCAGGGGCAACTATTGCTGTAGTAGTAATGGGCATAATTATTTTTAATACCCTTACCCTTATCCCCCGTTTGAAAAACAAGATCATTTTCAGATTACTCTTTTCTATTTCACTAATCCCGGTCGGTATGCTCATCGGCATATCGGTAATTTTTATCATGCTCAACGTGATTAAGTAGTTCGCTGGCTTTAGCCTGAATTGCTGCTGCCAGCTAAGCATGGTAAGAAAAAAAAGCAGGTAATTATTACCTGCTCAATCGATAGGCTGGGTTATTATTTTAATATACAATCAGGCTCATACTTTTTACTACACTTGAGAGCCGCATTGCATCAAAAACGCGTTCTTCTGAAGTACCCAAACCAATTAAAGACACCTCGTGTGATTTTACACACATTTCACAGCCGTTAACAGCCGAAACCGCTATGCTCATTAGTTCAAAGAACTCTTTTTCAGTAGAAACTACTGCTGTCTTTTTAAATTCTGGAAATTTTTGTCCTATAGTAATCATATTTCTTCTGTTTATATGGTCTGAATTTTATTACTTTCAGTTGGAAAAACTAGGACTGAAATGTGTTAATTCAAATCTATAGTTTCTGTGATAATATAGACAAAACCTATATCAAGCCGCTATTTCGAAGACTTTGAATTCTGATTACTGAATTTGAGGAACACTTTAAAAATACTTTAATCAAAAGGTGAAATAATGAAAAATATTTATGCGTTTTTTTTAAAAAATATCCATCGACTGGAAATATTCTTAAAAATCGCGCCGAATGGAGCAAAACCGGTCAAGGAGATTGAAAATTAAAAATCCGGTTAACCAAAAGAATAGCAGCTCTGTTTCTGTTATACTTAAACTTAACCGGATAAGGGTAGAGGATTTAATTCTAATTCTTTAAAATCGTGAACTCTACCCTGCGGTTAATCTGCCAGCTTTCTTCCGAATCATTGGCCACTTCAGGTTTACTTTCCCCATACCCCACAGCGGTAACCCGTTCCGGTACAATCAAGTTCTGTAATAAGTATTCGCGTACAGCTTCTGCCCGCCCCTGCGAGAGTTCCTGATTGTAAATTTCTGTGCCCCGATCATCAGTATGTCCACCAATTTCAATCTGAAGGTTTTCATTTTGTTGGAGCATTTCTACCACATGGTCGAGTTCAGGAAAGGATTTGGGACGCAGGGTGGTTTTGTTGTAGTCAAAGAAAATATTATTCAATCTGACAGACACCCCAATTTCAATAGGTTTTATATACAAATCTTTAAATATAACGGTATCCTGAGTGACTTCACCAAACTCCAGGCTGTCGGCGTAAGCGAAAAAGCCTTCTGTATTTACATTAAGAATATACTTTCCTTCTTCCGGTAACTCAACCTTATATTCCAGATAATCGCCTTTTGTTTTGGCAACTCCAATTACTTCATCGTTGTGTTCGTACCGGATATTGGCCTGTATGGCATCTCTTGTTTTTTCATTATAAACGCCTCCTGTCAGAAAAATCTTGGGCTTTTCTCTTATAATCCGTTTCAATGCATAGAGATCAAGATGGCCTCCGTCGGCCGACATATAAGCCCGGCTTGTGAACATCAGGCTATCCGCGTCAGCCACCGTGTAATAAGCATCGAAACCTTTGGTATTCACAGGTGCGCCCATGTTTTCAGGTTCTGCCCATTTCATCCAGGTATCGTCCAGTCGCTGGGTTCGGTATACATCGGTGCTACCAAATCCACCAGGACGATTGCTGGCAAAATACATGGTTTTGTTATCAGGCGCCAGATAAGGACCAAATTCGTCCAGTTTGGTATTTAAGCAATCAATAAACACAGGTTTAGACCAGTTATTACTTTCATTTTTAAAACTTATGTACAAATCGCTGAATTTCTGACCTACAATTTCGTTGAAATACAGCAACAGCACCTGGCCATCGTAAGAAAGAAAAGCACCGTTGAACCTGCCTTTGCACAATTCCTCAAACTCAGGAATATCCAAAGCTTCAGGTTTTTCCCACTTCCCGTTTACTTTACGGCAAATTGAGAAACCGAGCCCATCTTTCCCGTTTCCACCTCTGATGAGTAAGGTGTTACCATCTTTTGAAATACTAAGTACCTGGTTATACTTATTTTTATTAAAAGGAGCTTCCATATGAATAGCCTCTGACCATTCGCCGGCAGCATCTTTTACGGTACACCAGATGTCCTGACTTCCATCAATGCCTTTGTTGTTGTCAGGATGATTGGTTACTGTAAAATATAAAGTTTGTCCGTCGGGTGAGATTCTTGGTGAGGAATCATGGTATGCGCTGTTTACCTTCCGGCCCAGATTTATTAATTCAAATTCAGGAAGAGATTCGTTGTTCTGTGCAAACGCTGGCATACACAACAATACGCACAACATACTGAAAGATACTTTTATCATAACACACACAAATTGATACAGCAATAAAAATAAGCCATATCAATGAGGACGCTATTTTACTTTTACCTATTATATTACCTGGCTAAAACATCTTGGTATTTTGAATTTTTTCAATTTTTTACATAATTCATATAAGTCCACGTGCTTTTAGTTCCAGGTACTTGTTAATGGTGTCTACAGATAGTTGTCGCGGGGTGGTAAGAATTGCCTGTATACCATATTTTCCTAACGTTTCCACTATGGTTTTCTTCTCAAAGGCAAACTTCTCGGCAATAGTTTTCTGGTATACCGCTTCTAGGTGGGTAGCCTTTTTGGCAATTAGTGAAAAAAGCTCAGTATTCTTAAAAAAAATCACGACCAGCAAATGGTCTCTGGCAATCTTTCGCAAATACGGCAATTGGCTTTCCAATGATGAGAGCGATTCAAAATTAGTAAATAATAGTAACAGGCTTCGCTGAGTAATTTTTCTTTTTACCGATGCATACAGGGCCGCGAAATCAGCTTCTTTGTATGCGGTTTTCTGGTTGTACAAGGCTTCCATTATAAAAAACATTTGCCGGTTACGACGGCTGGCCGGTAACAGGGTTTGCACTTTGTGCTGAAAGGTAATCAACCCGGCTTTGTCTTCTTTTCTAATGGCGATATTGGCAATTACCAAACTGGCGTTCACCGCATAGTCTAGCAAAGTCATTCCTTCAAATGGCATTTTCATGTTCCGGCTTTTGTCAATAATCGCGTAAACCTGCTGAGACCGTTCGTCCTGGTAATTATTAATCATAAGCGCACCCCGGCGTGCGGTAGCTTTCCAGTTAATGACACGAAAGTCGTCGCCGGGTACGTATTCTTTAATTTGCTCAAACTCCTGATTTACTCCTATTCTTCGTATTTTTTTAATGCCAAACTCCTTCAACCTGTCAGAAATAGCCAGTAATTCGTATTTCCGCATTTGTAAGTAGGAAGGATACACAGGAACCGATTTTTTTTGAGATAAGCGAAACCGGCGGCTGATCAGGCCTATGCTGGTGGCAACAAATATATTCAAAGCGCCAAAAATATAAGTGCCGCGTTTAACGGGTTTAAGCACATATGATAACGCATAAGAGCTTGTTTTAGGAATGGTAACCCGGATATCAAAATTCCGAAGTTGGAATTGTGCTGGCACTTCATCGATAATTCTGGTGTGTACAGAAAAGTTGTAATAATTATGAATCTTGATTTTTATTTCATTTTCGTCGCCGTTAGAAAGTTTGTCAGGACACCGCCGGTTGCCTCCAATTCCCTTTTTTACTCTGTACAGCAAAATCAGGTCGGTAATTAGCAGGCCAACTAATAAAGTGAGGAAAAGCTTGGCTATTCCAAAAAAGAAAGGAAAGCTGAAGCTGATAACAAATAGGATTACTACAATAGCCCCGGCCAGAAAAAAACGATTATTAAAATATAAAGATCGGATCAGATTCACTATCGGGGAACTTCTATTTTATCAATTAACTGGCGAATTACGTCTGCCGGGCGTTGTCCTTCCATTTCTACTTCGGGGGTAAGTATAACGCGGTGGATCAATACGGGCGAGGCAATAAATTTAATGTCTTCCGGTGTTACAAAATCCCGACCATTGACGGCAGCATAGGCTTTTGCGCCAGACAGGATAGCCAGTGAAGCCCTGGGTGAAGCGCCCAAATACAACTCTTTTGAAGTTCGGGTTTCCCGCACCATGGTGGCAATGTATTTAATCAGGTTTTCATCGATGTGTATGTTCCGAACCTTAGCGCGATATTCATGTAATTGTGTGGCCGAAAGCACCGGCTGCACGACAGACACATCGGTTACATCTTTTCGCTGATGAAAATTTTGCAAAATCATCATTTCTTCATCCAGCGATGGGTAAGTAACTTCTATTTTGAACAGAAAACGGTCGAGCTGGGCTTCGGGCAGGCGATAAGTACCTTCCTGCTCGATAGGGTTTTGGGTAGCCAGTACCATAAAAGGAGGGGGCATATGATAGGTTTCTCCATCAATGGTTATTTGCCTTTCTTCCATTACTTCAAATAAAGAAGCCTGGGTTTTTGCCGGTGCCCGGTTAATTTCATCTACCAGCACGATGTTGGAAAAAACCGGTCCTTTTCTAAACTCAAATTCGGTGAGTTTTTCATTAAATACGGAGGTGCCCAGCACATCAGAGGGCATTAAATCGGGTGTGAACTGGATGCGGGAAAAATCTACTGAAATTACCCTGGCAGTTAATTTGGCAGTAAGGGTTTTGGCGACTCCCGGAACGCCTTCCAGCAGCACATGTCCATCGGCCAGCATAGCCGTAATAATAAGGTCAATCATGCTGTCCTGACCAACTACCAATTGGCCGATGCTTTTCCTGATTTCTTCTATGCCCTGTTTAAGTGCTGATAAATCAACCCGGTTTTCAAATACTTTATTTTCTTCGTTTTCCATCAATGTTGTATGTACGGTTCGCTGCCAGTTGCTTTAACTTCTAAAACTAACAACAGGAAACGGAATGTAAAAATAGATTTTAAATCAATACCTGATTTTGATCGTAAAATGTTTCTATTTGTCGATTTAACTCCAGCAATTCCTTTTCCGAAACCTGTTGTTTCTGTCGTAACTGTTGAACCAGATTCAGCAAACGGTCTATGGTTTCTTTTTCTTTTCCTGATTTTTTCGTTAGCGTTTCCCTGAATTTTTCATCATGGGTATCGAGATGCAACCGGTACCGGGTTCTGATATAGTCGGAAAAATAAATGATTTTTTTGTCAGCAATATTTTTGTGGTGTTTGTTACGGTAAAATAACTGACTTACCGTTTTCACAAAGTCCAGGCTGCTGTTGGCAGGTGGGATAATTACAGGAATATACCGTTGTTTTCGTTTGGCTTCGAATAGAATGAACAACAGCAAGAGCGTGAGTGTAATGTATAAAGCCCAGCGGAGTGGTGGGGTGCTGAGTACAAACCGCAGTGGTGAAGGCGACTCCATCCGCCCCATTTGATAATAGCCAAACCAGTGCAGGTCCTGGGTGGGTAAATAAGATAACGATTTGGAAGCAAATTCATAGTTCTTTTGGTCGAGCAAACAGTAGTTGGAATAAATCAGTGGCACTGTGGTAAGGAAAAAGCTTCCTTTTCCCCAGTTCGTTTTTATAAATACCGGATGTCCATCACTATTCTCTGCAAGGATGGTGGTCCGCAGTGTATCGAACGATTCGAAATAATCAGGCACGTTTTCGGCATGATATACATAACCAGAATCGGTTGTAAGCATCGGATTTACAAAATTCAACCGAAAGGAATCCTGTTTATTAGAAGCAGGAATTTCTCCATCCGCTAATTCCCGGAAACTAAACTCAGATCGCAGGTTAAGGGTATCAGCAAAAAGCTCGTTGTAGTAATTGGCGCCAATCAGGGCATTGCCACCCTGGTTTACCATTTCCAGCAGCGTAGCAACATCTAAAGAGTCCGGACTAAACTGGGTAGCCAGAATCATCACATTGCTTGTGCTGGTAAGGGTGTCTTGCAATTCGTACAGGCTGTTGTAATAATGAATGATTTTCTGACCAGGAAAAACATCAGCTAGTACCTCATTCAGTACATAAGCGCCAAACGGGTTTTTATCTTCCTTATAAAAAGTTATAACCCAGTGAAGGGGTTTAGGCGCGAGGTATTCCACCGCAATCAAAACAACCAAAAGAAAGCCCAGATAAAGCCCGTATTTATGTTCCTTTTTCATACTTTGGCGGTTAACGCTTGCTTAAGTTGTTGGAATACCTTTTCTGTTTTCTGATAAAGCAGTTCATCAGCCGGAAAATTTCCGTACCAGGTATACGAGAAGTAATAGCTTAGTTGATTGAAGTCTGGCTTTAATTGAGGTACGTTTACTTCCGACATATAATCAAGGTTGGTTTTGCCAGGTCGCCAGTGAATTACCTGTTCGTCCGATAGTTTTTTAAGAGCAGAAAGGTAGCGTAGCCGGATGGCTTTTCGGAAATCTTTTTCTGCCAGAGCTTTTTTTATCTCTTCCTCGAAATTGAGTTCATGAATGTTGTCATACATCCCGCTGTGCATAGACAAACCCCGGTCGTGCGATTTGTAAAACAGCTTCGTTATATCCACATCCAGCATGCGCAAAATCACATAAATAGCAACAAAAAAGCAGAAACCGTACAACAAAAATCGCATAATATCTCCCGAATTCTCACCCTGCCAAAGGTCATTGAGTATTCTTCTGATCCAATACCAGAAACGCTCCCACAACCCAAGCGCTTCGGCATTGCCTCTACCATAGTTGAAGCCGCTGTCGGCTTTAAAAGCCTCGATTTCAGCGTTATCAAAAGTTCTGATTTGTACGGCTGAACTGTCATATTGTATCGATAATGTATCAGCAGCCCTGACGGCAGGCAGCCAAACTGGGAAAGTGCATAGAAAAAGAAATAATATAAGCTGTTTTCCAAATGTAAAAATCTCCATTGAATCAGAATGGATAAGTAAGTTCAGTAATAAGGCGCTGGTGTGCCGGATATTTTTTGATCAGCATATCTCGATTGGCCATCTCAAAATCCTGAAAATCAAATCCGGGAGCTACCGTGCAACCTACCAGTCCAAAGGTATTGGGTTGTGCCATCCGGGCGGCAAACCAGGTGTGGGCCGGTACTACCAGTTGAAACTGTTCATTCTTTTCAAAATTACTGCCTAACGTTTCTATTCGAAGTTGCCCTTTTGTATCCAGCCAGTAAATGTGGATGCTGTCGCCGGCATAAAAATGCCACATTTCATCCGATTTGATGCGATGAAAGGCAGAAAAAATATTTTCCAACAGTAAAAAATAGATGCCGGTAGAATAGGAGCGGGTGCAATTATCGTCCAGCGTTACTGTACCTAAAGCACGATAGGTTTCCTTAAAAAAGCCACCTTCAGGATGTGGTTGTAAATTCAGTTGTTCAATCCAGTACCGGGCCAATGGAAGCATGAATTCCTAGTTTTGGGAAAAAATATTATGGATTGGGTAGATTGGATTTTTTCTTGTTCGCATAAATTTCCTGTCCCTCCGGGTTCCACTCGCGGGTAATATAGGGTTTGGATTTTTTATCAAACGGATTGTCAGGATATTTGATCTCTTTTTTTCTTCTGTCCTGAAAATCATAATACTCAATCCAATACCCAATTTTAGCATCATTCTGGTATTCGCCCTGGACGGCTATCCGACCGCTTTTGTGAAAATAAAAGTAATTGCCTTCCTTTATGCCATATTCAATCGGAATAATTTCCTGTAAATTTTCTATGTTATTGTTGTAATACGCTACTTCCGATTCACGGGGCCACCCTTTGGTATATTTCTGCTTGTCCTGCAAAATATCGTTCCGGTCGTAGGTAACCCACCGCCCATGTTTGGTGCCTTTGAAAAAAATGCCTTCTTCCAGAATATCGCCATCAACAGTCATTTTTTTATAAGGGCCATGCAAAACGCCGGCATTGTCCTTTTTAATAATATCAACGGTGGTTGTACGGATGTTTTTCCGGCGGAAATCGTACCAGTAAATATCTCTTACAAAATGGTTAGGCTCTTCGTAGCTTTTCAGGTAAAAGAAAGTTTCGATAATGGCGCGATCGCCAAAGCCACTTTTCGCATACCCTTTTTTTGTTTTAATGCCATAAAAAACCTTCTTTTTGCGTTTCTTTTTTGGCTTTTCCTCTTCTTCCTCCTCCTCTTCTTCCTCCAGATCAATAGTGAGGGGCACCTGGGTGGCAGGATCAATGGTCAGCGCATTTTTGCCTGTGGTAGTATCGGCCGGAACTTCTTTATCCTTTATAGGAGTTTCTCTTCTGTTTTTTCCTGATTTTTTTCTTTCTTTTTGGGCATAGGCCTGGCTGCTAAAGCCCAGCAGGCTTATACAAAATAAAATTATAAGGCCAATATTTTTATTCAGATACATACCAGTTTATGATTGTTGTGCTCTTACGGGAAACGCATATTTTGCCATATTATTTTTCCGCAGAAAGTTTCAATATATGTAAGGTAATTACCAGAAACGGAACTTCTGATTTGTTTTAATAGTTCCCTTATGAAAAAAAAATAAAAAGAGAACAACTCCCAAAATAGCTGAAAAAAAATGATTTTTTGCCAGCTAAAATTAGTGAGATTAGCATTAAGCTTATATCTTTATACAAAAATAACGGAAAAAATCAAAAAACCTGAACAAGCACACATAACTGTAAAGTGTGCACAGTTAGTTGCATTAATCTGGAAGATTGTAACCCAAACCTACCCATCACTATGAGATTACTTCACAACTTAATTCTTATAATTTTACTCTGTACAGCATTAGCTGGCTATGCGCAGGACCACGATTATGACAAGGCTACCCTGGAACTTGGCGAAAAAGCTCCGGATTTTAGTCTGCCTGGTATCGATGGCAAAACCTATACCCTTAATAGCTTTAAAGACGCGAAAGTACTGGCCATCTTATTTACCTGTAACCATTGCCCTACGGCGCAGGCATACGAAGACCGGGTTATCCAGCTCACCAAAGATTACAAAGACATGGCAATGGTCGCCATTTCGCCCAACGATCCGGAGGCGGTACGACTGGATGAACTGGGCTACAGCGACATTGGCGATTCGTTCGAGGAAATGAAAGAAAGAGCGGAAGAGAAAGGGTATAATTTCCCCTATCTGTACGACGGCGAAACCCAGTCGGTAGCCAGTGCTTATGGTCCCGTAGCCACGCCGCATATTTTTATTTTTGATGAAAATCGTGCGCTCCGGTATGTTGGCCGTTTAGATGCTTCTGAAAAACCCGGAACCGGCAATGCCGAAGATGCCCGTAATGCCATCGATGCACTGCTGGCCGGAAAAGAAGTAGCTTTGAACAAAACTAAAACTTTTGGGTGTTCTGTAAAATGGGCCGATAAAGAAAACAGTGCGCAGAAAGCTTACGATAAATGGGCCGAAGAACCTGCTGAAGTAAGCATGATTGGTGTAGAGGGTATTCAGGACCTGATTAAAAATGAATCCGACAACTACCGGCTGATTAATGTATGGGCTACCTGGTGCGGACCCTGCGTGACTGAGTTTCCCGAATTTGTAAAAATGAGCCGCATGTATGGTAACCGTGAATTTGAAATGATCACCATTAGTGCCGATAAACCAGGCAATAAAGAGAAAGTGCTGAATTTCTTAAATAAAAAAGATGCGGCCAAATGTACCAATTACTTATTCGAGACCGATGATAAATATGCTTTGATAGAAGCTATTGACGAAAATTGGCAGGGCGCATTGCCATATACCATTCTGGTAGAACCGGGAGGAAAAATTGTATATGCCCGGCAGGGCGAAATAGATCCACTGGCCATGCGTAAGCTGGTGGTTGATAAGATAGGCAGGTATTATTAAAATTCTTCAGTCCTGAAATTAGTCCAGGAGATTTAAGCATTTAAGAACCTTTACATAAGGCAGGGTATTGAAAAAATTTCTAATAGTTACGGGTGCCATTATGCTAGTTCTTTTTGCTTCCATAGCCATACTGGTGTATCGTTGGAGCCATACACCTTATGGCATACTGGATTATAAACTGGCCGCAGGGCTTAAATTGATTTATGAACCTCCGGATACCCTGAACTTTACGCCCCAGCAATTGCGCCAGCAGCAGGCTGAGGAAGCAAGTACCAGCAAAGAAGCGCTCAGCACCCTGGCCAAAGTAAAAGATACCGTTTCCATTACCAATCAGGGGCCAGTTCCACTGCGTATTTATATTCCTGAAAGTACCCGCCCTTTGCCTGTAATTGTGTATTACCATGGCGGTGGATTTGTTTTTGGTACCCTCAACGAATACGATGCCCTGTGTGCCCGGTTAGCGCATGATATCCCCGCTATGGTGATCTCCGTAGCTTACCGACTGGCCCCCGAACATCCTTATCCGGCTGCGGTAACCGATGCCTATGCTGCTTTTTTATGGACCTACGAACACGCGAAAAATTTCGGTGGCGACAGTACTAGGATGGCCGTAATGGGCGATAGTGCCGGAGGGAACCTGGCCGCCGTAGTTGCACAAATGGCGCGCGATTTACAGGGGCCTTCCATCAACTATCAGGTTTTGCTTTATCCGCCTACCAATTCTACCGATCATGATACCGATTCCTATAAAAAATTTGGAAAAGGTTTTGGCCTGACCCGCGACCGGGTAATCTGGTATACCGACATGTATTTGCCGCACATCAACGATCGTTACGAGCCTTATGCATCGCCCTTACTGGCGACTGATTTTCGGAATTTACCACCGGCTTTAATCATGGTGGCAGGGTTTGATCCTTTGAGAGACGAAGGACAGGCGTATGGCGAAAAGTTAAAAAACGCGGGAGTACCCACCCAACTGCTTACCTATCCGGATGTGGTTCATGGTTTTATTTCGGTTGAATTGCTGGAACAGCGGGAAAAGGCTTTGCGACTGACTACAAATACTTTACAACAAGTGTTTGGTTCGGGTATGCCGGTGTTAAAAGAGAGAAAATAAAAAAAGAATGACTGGGTAGTAACCAGCCATTCTCGGGAACAAAAAAACAAAAGAACGCCACAAAGTTTCGCTCTTTCAGGTAAAACTAGCGCTTGTAATTGTCAATTGATGTCAATTGACGAATCCTTTTGCAGGCGCCAAAAACGCACAGGTAGAAATAAACCAGCAAGTGTCTTATTTCCATTCGGCTATTCTGGTGCGTATTGACAATCATACAAATAAATAGTCCTTTCATTACTTTTTTCCGAAAATTATATTAAATTTCCTACAATTAATTAGGAGTATTGTATTGGGTAAGTTTGGTGTCGATCTCTTTTTCACCTAATTTACTGAACTATATTTCAGTATCATTATTATGCTTCTATAAGAGTTTCCAGCCAACAAAACATCGCCTATGATATCTTTTGGTTTCGAAAGTATTTTGCCAGGTAAAACTTATTTGAAAAGAATTTTTGTATTGGTAAATAAAAGGGGGAGAACAGCCCAAACTAAAAAACAGTCAGGTCTACCTTTCTGATATTGAGTTTTTAAATTGATTAAATTGTAAAATAATATTTTATATAAATTATAAACTGTAATTTTATATTTTATAATTTTGGGTTATGTCAATACTTTATTAAGGTGTAATTATTTTTGTTTCTCTATTTTTATACTGTCAAATTAATCAACCTTTATTATGTTATTATGAAGAAACCTTACCTATTTTGTTTATCAATTTTTCTGTTGCAAATTCTTTTTGCTTTACCAGATCAGGTACAGGCACAGGGAACTACAGTAACAGGTGCTGTGACTGGGGAGGGTGCAAGCCTGCCAGGTGTAAACGTGATTGTAAAAGGAACCAGTTCGGGTACTGTTACTGATGTAGATGGCAACTACAGCCTGTCTGTATCCGGTGACAATCCTATTTTAGTGTTTTCTTCGGTGGGTTATAACACCCAGGAAGTCCCTGTAAATGGTCGGTCTACAGTTAATGTGGCCATGGAAGTAAACCTGACCGAACTGGGCGAGATAGTGGTTACTGCCTTGGGTATTGCTAAAGAAAAACGAACGCTGACCTACAGTACACAGGAAGTATCTAGCGAGGGTATTGAAGAAGCCAGACCTGTAAATCTTACTGAAGCGCTCAGTGGTAAGGTAGCTGGTATTGCGATCACTACTACTGGCGCTGGCGTAGGAGCACCTACCAAAGTTGTACTTCGTGGTAACCGCTCTTTGCAGAGTAATGGTAGCCAGCCACTTTATGTTATTGATGGTATTCCCGTAGGAGGAGATATTTCAGATATTTCTCCCAATGACGTTGCCAGTATATCTGTACTTAAAGGAGGTAATGCTGCAGCCCTCTACGGAAGCCGTGCCAACAATGGAGCTATCATTGTAACTACCAAGTCAGGATCAGACGCTCAGGAAGGCGTAACAGCAAATATTGGGTTTAATTATCAGGTTAATACCCCCATACTACTAACTAAGTATCAAAACCAGTATGCGCAGGGCTCGGCCGGTGTGTATTCCAAATCGGCATTTACCTCCTGGGGACCTCTCATGACGGGGCAGATGGTAGACCACTGGTCTAATGACCCAGCATATCTGGCATCGGTAGGAGGGACTTATGCCCTTACTCCACAGGAAGATAATCTGAAAGATTTCTTCCAAAATGGACATACGCTCGCTGCCAGTGTAGGTGTAAGCTTCAATAATGAGAACTCCAACACTCATTTCAATTATACCAATACCGATGGGAAAGGAATTGTTCCGGGGAACGATCTGAATCGCCATTATCTCAGCCTGAGAAACACTACCAAGCTGCATGAAAAATTGACTTTGGATGCTAAAGCTTCTTACATCCGGAGTAATTATTCTAATGTATTGTTTAGTGGTGAGAATTTTGACAACCCTATGAGGTATGCTTATATCTTGCCCAGAAATATACGCACCCAGGACCTTGAGCACTATCAGTTTGTCAATGATGCCGGTCAATTGAGGCAGCATTTCTATGTATCAAGGTCTAATGAAGCAGGGAACCCTTACTGGACAGCCAACAATGTACGGCGTCCCCGTATCAGCGAAAGAGTA